>CALGNW010000341.1 GCA_937958345.1 uncultured Neomegalonema sp.
GCCGACTTCGCCGCCAAGACAACCGATAACTTTCACACCTTGTTTTCGAAAGTCCCCCGCGCAGAGGCATCCGCATGACCCTGCGCATCACCATTCTCGGCTGCGGGTCGTCGGGCGGTGTGCCGCGCGTTGGCGGCCCCGACGGCGCGCAATGGGGGGCCTGCGATCCTAACGAGCCAAAGAATCGTCGCCGCCGCTGCGCGATACTGGTCGAACGGATCGGCCTCGACGGAACCACCCGTGTGCTTGTCGATGCCGGGGCGGATTTGCGGATGCAGCTTTTGGACGCAAAGGTTCCCGACCTCGATGCCGTGCTGATTACACATGAACATGCTGACCATGTTCATGGCATCGACGATCTTCGCCCCGTCGTCATCGCCCGCAAACAGCGCCTTGATGTCTGGACCGACCCCGAAACCGCCGCCTCGCTGCGGGACCGTTTTTCCTATGTCTTCGTGCAGCCCGAGGGCAGCAGCTATCCGCCCATCCTGACCCTGCGCGAGATGGGGGATACATTGACCATCGACGGCCCGGGCGGCCCGGTAAACGCCGCCGCGCATGTGGTCGAACACGGCCCCGGCGTTGTCGCGCGCGGCTTTCGCTTTGATAATATCGCTTACACGCCGGATGTCAGCGCCCTCGACGCCGCGGCATGGCGCGCGCTTGAGGGGGTCGATACATGGATCGTCGATGCCCTGCGCCGCGAACCGCACCCCACCCATGCGCATCTTGAACGCACGCTGGAATGGATCGACCGGCTCAAACCCCGCCGCGCCATCCTGACCAACCTGCACAATGATCTCGACTATCGCACGCTCAGCGCGGAATTGCCGGACATGGTCATCGCCGCCTATGACGGGCTGATGATCGAGGCATAAAAAAACGCCGCCCCGAAGGACGGCGTTTCATATCTTGGCAAAGTCCGAAAACTTAGTTCGGGATCGCTGGCGGTGCGGAACGGATAACCGGACCCGCTGGCGACGTACCAAGCAGAGCGCCGAGCGCACCCGCTGCCGGACCAACGGAATTGCCCAACTGACCGACACTGCCTGCAAGTCCCGGGGACGCCGCTGCCGAAGGCGTTGCCGCAGCCGGTGGAACAGCCGGAACCGGCGTCGGGTTTTCGTTCGGGTTCACACCGGATTGCAGCGCGATTGCTGTCTGGTCCAGCGTGATATCCGTTTGGATCACACCGGCGGTTGCGCTGTGCGCGACCGGCGAATCCGACTGGGTCAGTGCGCGCAGGCAGTTCGGCGCACACTGATAGTTTTCAGGCAGACCGGCATTGCGCAGCACAACGCGCTTGGTTGTGGGTTCGCGGACAAAAACTTCGAACGTGCGGATTTCATTGTTGTTCTCATCCAGCACGATGATGTTCGTAGCACCGATGGAACGCGCCGAAACAAAGATCGTATCTTTGCCGAGGACGGTCACATCCGCAATGGTCGGGTTCCCGACAAGGATCGTACCCGCATCACGCTCAAGGCGCACACGGCGCATGTGATCGTTCAGGATCACAAGGCAGGTCGCGCCATCCAGCGCACCGCCGCAGGCATGGCTCTGCTGATAGCCGAAATCCTCGTTATTACCCTTCGACGGGTCATAAAACCCGTCACGCGATACCGACTCGACCACTGGGGCGGGCGCCGGTGCATATACCGGCTCCAACATCACAGGTTCGGGCTGCGCGGTGTAAGAAATCACCGGCGTGTTCGCAGAGTTATACGAGTTAAGAGACCCTGCCATCGCGGCAGAGCTCGCAAACACGACCGCAGCGGTCGCAAAGATGGCAAGACGAGCTTTTCGGACCATGAGGTATTCCGCCTTCATTGATTGGCATATTTCGCTGGTTAAGCTGACTATGCACCACAGGCACTTGACGGTCGGTTAAGCCGACGGGACTAAATTGCAGAAAACGCGCTCTGGGACGAATTTTCAGGGTACGAAACATCGCAAATGCGGCAATATCTTAAGGGTATGATAATGACACACACAGGTATCAGATCGGCATTAACACTTCTTTCCGTGCTGCTGGTTTCCGCCTGCGCACAGAACAAGCCGACGCAAACCCCGCCAAACCAAACCTCTGCGCCTGCACCCGCAGGTTTTGTGAAACCGGCACCGGCGGCTGCATGCGGGGCCGCGCTGGATGCGCGTTTTGACCGGCCCGTTGTTCGCGGGGCATTCGACAACGCGCTCTTTGATGCTGCCGTTTTGCATTTTACCAATCAGACCCGCTGCGCCAAAGGCATCGCCGCACTCTCCGCCGATCCGGGCCTCGGGCAGACCGCCCGCATTCATTCCGCCGACATGGCCTCGCGCCGTTTCTTCAGTCATACCTCGCCTGTACGGGGACGCGAGACGCTGGGCGACCGCCTGTCGTCAGGCGGAGTGCAGGTGCGCGGCGCAGCCGAAAACATCGCCACAAGGCCGAGGCTGCAAATCGGTGCAAACCAGCCGTTCTTTATCGAGGACGCTCAGGCCTGCCGGTTCAAGTCTCAGGGCCGTATGGTTCAGCCGCATTCGTACAAATCTCTGGCACAGACTTTTGTGGCACAGTGGGAAAGCTCGGCAGGACACCGCAAAAACCTGCTCAACCCCCGTTACACCCGCCTCGGAACCGGCGGCGCCGAGCAGGCCAACCCGAAGGTCTGCGGCGACATCGTCGCCACCCAGAACTTTGCGTCATAGCGTCACGGATCAGGTCCGATCACCTCAACGCCTGCGGGTGACAGCATCTTGCCGACCCCCAGAACCGACAGATCATGTGCGCGGTCGTCGTAGTTGAAAACAAAGGTGACGTCGCCCCGGCGGCGCACCCGTAGACCCTCGGGCAACGCGCATGTTTTCAATCCCGCCGCCTCGGCAATGACGGCAAGGGCGCGCCCCGCCAGTTCGTCGTCGGGCCGGCCCGCCAGATAAAACACGCGTCCCTGCGATATCAGCGCGGGTATTCCGTCTTGGCAACGCAAGGCAACCGCCCCGCCCTCGGTATATTCACGCCACCCGACAAACGCACCGCCGCCCTCCACCGCAACAGGCATATCGGGGCGCAGGCTTTCGACCCGCAGGACTTTCATATCCAACATGTGCGGCGGTAAAGCGGGGGGCAGCGCGGCAGGGATCGAGAATTCCGGCGTCTTCGACCCCGTGCGCGGCCCCAACAGGACATGCCCGTCAAAATCCTCCAACGCGCCCGTCAGCGCATCATTCCAGGCAAACAGCGCCGGAATCATCACCAGCTTCCTGCCTGTCAGATCGGGTGTATCGGGCGGCACAATATCGACATTCAACCCCAGCCGCCGCAACGACCGGTATGCCTCGAACACACTCTGGAAATACGAGAACTGCGCGCCCTGCGGCTGCACCTCCCACGCCCAACAGGACGCATAATCAAAGACCAGCGCAACATCGGCCCGCGCCGTATCCTGCCAGTCGATCCCGTTTAAGTCGCGCATCACCGCGCTCGCCTCGGCATAGCCCTCGGCCTCGCTGCTATCGGGCCTCAGCAGGCCGGTGTGCATTTGCTCTTGTGCGAACGGAGCCTGCCGCCAGCGAAAGTAACTCACCACTTCCGCGCCATGCGCCATCGCCTCGAGTGTCCACAGCCGCACCATGCCATCGCGGGGGGCCGGATTATAGGGCGCCCAGTTCACCGGTCCCGGCTGTTGCTCCATCACCCACCAGCGGCCACCGCACATCGCGCGGTACAGGTCATGGTGAAAGGCCTGAAAATCAGGATCGCCCGCGCGCGAGAACCGCCGCTTCCACTCGGGCGCGGCCACAACGCGGTCTTCGAGAAACCCGAGCGGATAGGCGTCCCATGTCGCAATGTCCAGATCGCGGCTGACCTCGAAATGATCAAAGTCCGTCACCTGACCCATATAATTGTGCAGCACATCGCGGCCCGGCGCATGGCTGCGGATAATCTCCACCTGCAACCGGTTGAACGCAACGGTCTGATCCGAGGCAAAGCGGCGGAACGCCATCACATGCGCGGGGTTCGGTTCGGTTACGGTCAGGTTCGGCAATTCGACAGCGTCAAAACTGTCATACGTCATCGACCAGAAGTGATTGCCCCACGCGGCATTCAAAGCCCCGATCGTCCCGTATCTTTCGGCCAGCCAAACCCGAAACCGGTCGCGCGCCGCCGCTGAATACGAAATCGTCGTATCGTGGCATCCGTATTCGTTATCCGTTTGCCAAGCGACAATCCCCGGATGTCCGCCGAACTCTCTGGCCAGCGCCGTAACCATCCGCACGCATTCGCTGCGATACCCCTCGTGGGACAGGCATACATGCCGCCGCGACCCGAATCCCCGCACCCGCCCTGCGGCATCGACCGGCAGCATATCCGGCATCTTATCGACCAGCCATTTCGGCGGCGTCGCCGTGGGCGTTCCGATCACGACCTTCAGACCCGCGGCGTGCAGCGTATCAATCGCACGGGTCAGCCAGTCAAATTCGTAAACCCCGTCGGCAGGTTCGAGCAGCGACCACGCAAACTCGCCCACCCGCACATGGGTCAGCCCCAGTGCCGCCATCCGCGCGGCGTCCCCGGCCCACTGCGCCTCGGGCCAGTGTTCGGGGTAATAGCAGACGCCCAGCGACGGGTTCATCGGGAATACACCGCGTCATAAGCGGCCACCGCGGCCTTCGCCCGCGCGCGCACATCGTCTGCGGTCATCCCCGGTGCATAAAGGCTGGACCCCATGCCAAAGCTGCGAATACCGGCGGCGGCGTAAGCCGCAAAATCCTTGTCCGATACCCCGCCCACTGCACCGACTTCGATCTCCGGCGGCAAGACGGCGCAAATCGCCTTGATCCCCGATGGACCCAGCACGCTCGCGGGAAAGAACTTCAGGCCCGACGCACCCGCCGCAATCGCGGCCAGCGCCTCGCTCGCGGTAAACACGCCCGGCATCGTCACCATGCCGTGCTTGGCCGCCCGCGCGATCACCGGCGGATTGACGTTGGGCGAGATAAACAGCCGCCCGCCCGTATTGCTCAGGCGATCAACGTCCTGTTCGCTCAGCACGGTCCCCGCGCCGACCAGCACACCCTGCGGGGCGATCTCGGCCAGTGCTTCAATCGACGCAAACGGATCGGGAGAGTTCAGCGGAATTTCGACCGCCTCGAATCCCTCTTCGATCAGGGCCGCGCCGATCCCCGTGATCTCTCCGGGTTTCACCCCGCGCAATATCGCAACCATCGACCGCTTTAACGCGGGCCAAGCAACACGGTTCATGCCGCCTCCGTTTTCCAGATTTCCGTTGCGGCGGCAAACAATCCGGCTTGGGTTGTCGCTGTCGCGTCTTTTCGCTCAAACGGCGTACCCAATTCTTCAAGGGCCGCCTCGTACAGATCACCCAGCGGCCCGCCCGCCACCAATGTCACCGATGCGGCAGGCCCGACGCCCACCAGTTCCGATCCGATCAGGTATCCCGACAGCGCCGATACACCGCCGCCCCCTTGCCCCAACAGCGCGCGCGCGCGCAATCCGAACAGGGCGTTGGTCAACACTTCGGGTTGGTCCAGCACCGCATTCAGACCATCGCGAAACGCATTATCCGGCACAGCCGCACCCTCGACCGAAGCCGCCAGAATCGAATGGCGGGATAACAGCGCAAACAGCTCGCCCGTCATCCAAGTCGAAAAACTCTCGACCCGCCCGTCCCTGACAGTCGCCCATTTCGAATGGGTTCCGGGCAGACAGACAATACCGTCCCCCTTCAGACCCAACAGCTGAGTCTCCTCGCCCCGCATCACATCGGCAGGGGACGCCTGACTGATGCCGGGTAGGATGCGCACATCGCGGGACACACCCGCAATCCGAACCGCTGCGCCCGGCACATCCAGCAACGAACACGGCGCATTCAGATAGGCCGCCTCCTGCCAACCGCTGCGCGATCCGGCCATGCCGCAGATGATCACGGGCAAGCCGGACGCCGCGCCAAGGGCCGAAAGATGCTGTTCCAGTACGGCTTCAAACCGGCCACCAACCGATAACAACCCGTCATCCGAGACCCGTTCGCCCAATACGGCCCCGTCCGCATCCAACAGCCACAGACGGAACGAGGACGTTCCCCAGTCACATGCCGCACAATACGCGCTCACCCCGTTACCACCACGCCGCCGTCAACGACCAGCGCCTGCCCCGTCACCATGCGCGCCGCATCCGACGCAAGAAACAGCGTCGGCTCGACCATATCTTCGGGTGCGATTTCGGCCTTGAGGCATTGACGCGCCAGATGTCCGGCCAGTGCCTCCGGCGTCACCCACAAATCCTTTTGCCGCTGGGTCAGAACCCAACCGGGGATCAGCGCATTGACACGAATATTATCCGGCCCCAATTCCCGCGCCAGACTGCGGGTCAGTCCGGTTATTCCGGCCTTCGACGCGGCGTATGCCGGATATCCGGCATTGCCCATCATGTACGAGATCGACGAAAAATTGACGATCGCGCCACCCCCCGCCGCGCGCATATCCCGCGCCGCCGATTGCGCGGTAAAAAAATGAGGCCGCAAATTGATTGCGATAGAACGGTCGAACGCATCGACATCCATCTCGTCCAGTGAATGCCTGTCATCCGCCGCCGCATTGTTCACCAGAACAGTAACGGGACCATGGGCCGCGCGCGCCTGATCCATCGCGGCGTGCAGGGCGTCCGTGTCGGTAATATCGCAGGCGATAAACAAGGGCCGCACGCCATGGGTCCGCGCGAGATCATCGCAAAAGCTGCTGGCATCTGACCGCTGCACAAAGGCGACCTTTGCACCTTGTGCAACAAACCCGGCGGTCAGGGCCGCACCGATGCCCGACCCGCCGCCGGTGATAAACACCGACGCACCGTTCAGGTCGGGGAATACCGCGCTCATTGTGCCGCCTCGCGGTGCGCGCCGCGGGTCCAATCAGGCAACCAGTCGCCATGGGCCGTGATCATCTCGTCGGTCATCGCCCAGATTTGATCCAGGTCCAGATCCGCCGACGTATGCGGGTCAAACATCGCCGCCTGAAAAATATGTTCGCGGTTTTCTTCGATCACAGCGGCGACCGTCAACTCCTGCACATTAATCTGGGTGCGCATCATCGCAATCAGTTGCGGCGGCATCTCTCCGATTTGCGTCGGCTGAACTCCGTTGGCATCGACGACACAAGGAACCTCGACACAGCACGCATCGGGCAGGCCGCTGATCGACCCGTTATTGGTAACGTTGCCATAGATCGTCGCGGCCTCGCCGGTGACGACGGCGTTCATAATCGTCGCGGCAAACTCGTTGGATTCGTGAACTTCGATTTTCTCGGCATTGCGCAATTCCTCTGCCGTGGTTTTCCAATCCTCGATCTGTTCGATGCACCGCTTGGGATATTCATCGAGCGGGATCTGGTATTTCCCGATCAGATCATCGCGGCCCCGCTTGATGTACCACGGGCTGTACTCGGCAAAATGTTCAGAGCTTTCGGTCAGAAAATACCCCAGCCGGTTCATCATGTCATAGCGCACAAGATTCGGGCAGCGCGGCATCAGCAACGGCGGTTTCGGTATCCGGCCCGCCGCATAGCCCGCCCGCAGATCGGGGTACAAATCACGCCATCCGCCATCCGTCGTCGCCTGCTCGAACTCCAGGAAAAACGCGACGTGGTTGATACCGGCAACAAGATACCGCACCGAGTCCACCGGAATTTCAAGGTCATGTGTCAGCTCCTGCACCGTGTTCGGCACCGAATGACACAGGCCCACCTGTTTGATGTCGGGATATTTCTCGGCCATCGCCCATGAATTTATCGCCATCGGATTGGCGTATTGCAGCATCAGCGCGTCGGGGCAAACCGCGCGCATGTCTTCGCAAATTTCAAACAGTTTCGGCACGGTCCGCAGGCCCCGCATGATACCGCCGATCCCCAGCGTATCGGCAATCGTCTGGCGCAGGCCGTATTTTTTCGGGATCTCGAAATCCGTGATCGTACAGGGGTCATATCCGCCGACCTGAATTGCCACGATGACAAAATCCGCACCCTCCAACGCCTGACGGCGGTTGGTCGTGGCCGACAGAGTGGCCGGCGCGCCAAGCGTATCAATCATCTTGCGCGCAACCAGTTCGGACTCGGCCAGCCGCATGGGATCGATGTCCATCAGCGCAATATGCGCATCGTTCAGCGACGGCTTCAGCAGCGCATCCCCGATGATGTGGCGCATAAAGATCGTGGACCCCGCACCGATAAAGGCAATTTTCGTCATCGTGGTCTTCTCGTGTCATCCACCCCTCGGGACGGCGCTGCGCGCCTTCTCGGGATGAGGTTAATGTTGGTGCATGCTCCGGCCCTTCGTGACGCGCAGGGCGTTCAGCGCGACGCGCCCGCGCCTTACCCCTTTGTCGCCCCCAAGGTCAGTCCGGCGATAAAGTGCTTTTGCATCAGGAAAAACATCGCAACGGGCGGCAGGGCGGCCAGAATTGACCCTGCCGAGATCAGATGCCATTGCGAAATCCACTGGCCGTTCAACGACTTCAATCCGGCGGTGATCGGCATGGCGTGCTGGCCGTTCACCAGCACCGTCGCCCAAAAGTAATCATTCCAGATGAACGTGAACTCCAGGACCGCAAGCGCCGCAATCGCGGGCTTTACCAGCGGCAGGACCAGATGCCAGAAAATCCGCCACTCGCTGACGCCTTCAATCCGCGCACTCTCGATCAGTTCGAACGGCAGCGCCCTGATAAAGTTCCGCATAAACAGCGTGCAGAACCCCGCCTGAAACGCGGCATGGAACAGCACCAATCCCGTTACCGTATCATACAGCCCCGTGCTGACTGACAGATCCCGTACCGGGACCATCAAAATCTGAAACGGAACAAAGTTACCCGCGATGAAAATGAAGAACAGCGTCAGATTCAGCCGGAACTTATAAACTGCCAGCGCATATCCCGCGAGACATGACAATGTCAGCGTCAGGATAATCGTCGGAATCGTCACTTTCAGCGAATTCCAGATGAACTGCCCCAAGGGCGAGTTCGTGAAAATCGCCGTGTAGTTCTCGACCAGATTAAACGAGGTCGGCCAGCCCCAGTAATTACCCGAATTGATGTCGCCCGCCGAACGGATTGACGTGACCATCACCGCAATCAGCGGCAACAACCAGATGATCAGCGCAACCGGCAGAGCGATTTTATAGGCGGTCTGAGTACCGGCGGAACTTTTCTCGATGGGACGCGGAAACATGGCTCAGCCCCCCCGCTTTTCTTGCACATACATGCGCCACAGGAAGAACGAGATATAGACCATCATTATCAGGAACAGGATCACGGCAATCGCCGCACCGTATCCCATGCGATAGCCATATTCCGACAGCGCCGTCTCGAACATATAATATGCCAGCACGTTCGACGACCCGTAGGGACCGCCCTGAGTCATAATCGACACCAGATCAAACGACCGCAGCGCCCCGATCACCGTGACCACCACCGCGATAAACGTCGCAGGGCGCAGTTGCGGCAGCACAACATGCCACAGCATCCGCCAGCCCTTTGCACCGTCCAGCCGACCGGCTTCGATCTGGTCGGGCGAGACGTTATTGAGGCCGGTCAGAAACAGGATCATGCAATAGGCAATCTGCGGCCACAAACCGGCGGCGATAATGCCATACGTCACGTACCGTTCGTCGGAAAGGATGGCCGGCGGCTTGCCGTCCCAGATCGAATAGATGAGCGCGAGAATCCCGTTTGACGGATCATAGAACCACGCGAACACCAGTCCGACGACGACCTGACTGATCACGAACGGAAAAAAGAACAGCGATTTATAAAGGCGGATGCCGGTGACCGTCTGGTTCAGAAACAGCGCGATAAACAATCCCGCCGGAACCGCCAGCATATAAAGAACCAGCCAGATGACGTTGTTTTTCAGCGAGGTGTAAAACCTGTCATCGTCCATCAGCTCGACGTAGTTCGCCGTACCGACCCAAACCTTTTCGCCCAGCCCGTCCCACTCGTAAAACGAAATCCAGATCGACTGGAAAATCGGCAGGATGACATAGACGGTGAAAAACAGGATCGCAGGGGCGAGAAACAACCACGGCGTAACCGCAAGGCGATTACGACGATACCAGCTTCGCTGCGCCGGGGGCATCCCGGTGGCGGTGTGAGAAACATCGGTCATCGCGGACTCCGTTTACGCGCGTCATGCCCGTGGAAACGCGCACTTCTACGGATGGAGTGTGATCCCCGCTTTCGCGGGGATAACGATGGCAAGTGTCCGGCTTATTTGTCTTTGTAGACTTTGGCCTGAACTTTATCGAGACGCTTGAGGATCGCATCGCGGCGGTCGGGCTTGATCATAAACTCCTGAAAGCCTTCCATGCCCGCCTTGGCCATTTCAGCCGGTGCATCACGGTCATAGAACTGCGCAACACCTTTTGCGTTGGCGAGCATTTCGAAACCGGCCTCGATAAACTTGTCATCGGCAACTTCCGCGTCCTTGTGCGCAGGAAGCTGTCCGAGGATTTTGTTCACCTCACCCTGAATTTCCTTGCTCGTCAGAAAGGCGAGAAACTTCTTCGCGTCTTCCTTGTTCTTGGCGTTCGACGGGATGTGGAACGTATCCGTCGGCGCTTCTTCCGCCATTGCGATATCGGGGTTGATCGACGGGAACTGCATAAAGCCGAGCTGATCATCGGTCAGACCCGCTTCGCGCAAAGGCGCAACCGCAAAGTTACCCATGACATACATCGCGGCCTTGCCCTGAACCATCGGCGCAAGCGCCTCCTGCCATGACATACCGGCATGGTTTTCGATGAAGTAACCGGGACGGACCAGCTCTTCCCAGCGGTCAAATGTCGCCTGCGTGCGGCTGTCGGTATAGCTGACTTTGCCCGAGGTCAGATCATTGTGAAAGTGATACCCGTTCTGGCGCAGGTTCAGATAATCGAACACGCCCGCTGCGGTCCAAAGGTACTTTGTGCCGATGGTGATCGGCGTGATGCCCGCTTCTTTCAGCGTAGCACAGGCCGCGAGGAACTCTTCCCAAGTGGTCGGGACGTCGATGCCGTTTTCTTTGAAAATATCAGCGCGGTAATAAATACCCCACTGATAGTACGTGTAGGGGACGCCCCATTTTTTGCCGTCAATCGTCAGCGAACCGGCGGTTGATGCCATCGACTCGTTCAGGCCGTTATCTTCCCAGACATCATCAATTGCTTCAAACAGACCGGCCTCTACGAAGGGGGCCATCCGGTTTCCGGCGTACCATGCCGCCACATCGGGCGCATCGGCGGTCAGAAAGTTACGGATCGACGTTTTGTAACCCTCGTGGTCGAACAGGTTCCATTTCACGTCGATATCAGGGTGGGCCTCTTCGAACTTGTCGATCACCATCTGAAACGCCTCTTTCGGCGCAGGATCGGTTCCGTCAAAGTTGATCACCAATTCGGCGGCGCTTGCTGCGGTCATCGACCCGGCAGCAATCAGCGCGGCGATAGAGGCGCGTTTGAAAAATGTCGTCATGTCTCTTCTCCCGATGCCAAACGATCATGTCGGCAGACACAATCAGCTTGAATAAGTCCGTTCCGTTATTTGGAACTGTGTTTGACTGATTAGAATAATCAGCGTATAGACGACGCATGTCAAGCGTCTCCGAAACAATCACAGCGCGTCACACGCCGCCATCGAACGGCGACACGGTTCGCGATACCGGAACATTAGGCAAGGCTATGGCGGTGCTGGAAATTGTCGCATCCGCCGAACAGCCGTTGCGCTTCACCGACATTTTAAACTGTTCGGACCAGCCGCGCGGCACATTGCACAGGCAGCTTTCGAATTTGGTTGAGGAGGGGCTTTTGTCCGTCCGCCCCGACCAGTCCTATGAACTTGGTCTGAAACTGCTGGATCTTGCCTCCAAATCATGGGCGGGCAGCGAGTTCCGCACGATTGCCGAACCGCACCTCAAACGCCTGCAAAGTGAAACCGGCGAAACGGTACACCTCGCTGTTTTGCGCGGTACGCAGGTCATCTATCTGGACAAGGTCGAGGGGAAACAGGCGCTGCGCCTGCACTCGCAAATCGGCAATGCGGCACCGGCATATTGCACGGGCGTCGGCAAGGCCGCCCTGTCGGTGCTGGACCCCGACACTTTGTCTCAGCGAATCAACGCAACGCAGTTTGAGCGCCACACGGTGCATACTCTGCGCTCGGCAAAGGCCCTGCGCACGGAGATCGCGGAAATCAGACGGGACGGCGTCGCCTATGACCGCGAGGAACACGAAACCGGTATTCACTGCGTCGCCGCGCCGATCCACAGCCCCGCGCGCGCTCTGGTTGCCGGACTGTCGGTCACGGGGCCGTCGTTCCGCATCGCCCGCGAACAGCTCGAGGCATGGGCCGGAACGGTTCGGGACACCGCGAACGATATCGTCGCGGACTTGGAAACACGATTAGGGCCGCGTGCATAATGGTCACGAAAAGCATCTGGGGAATCGAATGACCGGACTCATCCTGCAAGACGTGAAAAAATCCTTCGGAAAGGTCGATGTGATTCACGGCATTGATCTTCAGATCGAAAGCGGCGAGTTCGTCGTTTTTGTCGGTCCGTCCGGCTGCGGCAAATCTACGCTGTTGCGTCTGATTGCCGGTCTGGAGGACGCGACCTCGGGCACACTCGCAATCGGCGAACAGGACGTTACTCATGTCGAGGCGGCGGATCGCGGCATCGCGATGGTGTTCCAGTCCTACGCGCTGTATCCGCATATGTCGGTCGCCGAGAACATGGGCTTTGGTTTGAAGATGACCGGTTCGTCAAAGGCAGAGGTTAAGAACCGCGTTTCGGCGGCAGCGGAAATTCTGCAACTCGAGCCGCTGCTCGACCGCAAACCCAAGGCACTGTCGGGCGGACAGCGCCAGCGCGTTGCCATTGGCCGCGCCATCGTGCGCCAGCCCAAGGTATTTTTGTTCGACGAACCGCTCTCCAACCTCGACGCGGAACTGCGCGTGCAGATGCGCCTGGAAATCGCCAAGCTGCATAAAGATCTCAAGTCGACGATGATCTATGTGACTCACGATCAGGTCGAGGCCATGACACTGGCCGACAAGATCGTTGTTCTGCGCGCCGGGCGTGTCGAACAGTTCGGCTCGCCGCTGGAGCTTTACCGCAACCCCGACAATATTTTCGTCGGCGGCTTCATCGGCTCGCCGCGCATGAACTTTCTTGCCGGAACAATAACCGCATCCGGCGGCGGAACGGTCACGGTTGATTTTGACGGGTATGCCGGAACGGCCATGACCAAGACGATAGAGGGCATACCGGACGTGGGATCGAAAGTGATGGTCGGCGTTCGTCCCGAACACTTTACCGACGGCGGCTCGACCAAACTGGAAGTCAGGATCGACGTAATCGAAAATCTCGGCGGCGTTGCCTACGGCTATGCCGGCGCAGAGACGGACGCGCCGCTGACCATTCAACTGAACGAGGGCCACACGGCGCAAGAGGATGCGGCACTGGTTACAGGATTTGATCCAGACCGCGCATTCCTGTTCGATGCAAAAAGCGAGAAACGTTTGCGATGACGGTCATGCGCACGCTCCCTTTCGTCGCGGCGCTTTGCTGCGCGTCTGCGATTTGCCCCTCACCTTCTTTTGCCGGGGTTCCGGCCTGCGAGCCGATTGCCTATCCCGAAATATCACCGGAAAAGGCACGCCTCGGGCAACTGCTTTTCTACGATCCGATCCTGAGCGGATCGAAAACAGTTTCCTGCGCAACATGTCACCACCCGAAACACGGGACGTCGGATGGCGTCTCGCTATCGCTCGGAGACGGCGGTATCGGACTTGGCCCGCAGCGTACAGCAGACCCCGCCAACCTCCCCGAACAACGTATTCCCCGCAACGCGACGGCCCTGTTCAATCTCGGCGCGCCTGAATTTTCGGTGATGTTCGCAGACGGGCGGTTAGAGGCTGTCGCGGACGGATTACGGACACCGCTGGGCGAGGATTTCAACAAGTCGGGTCTTTCCGTTCTTGCTGCCCAGACGATGTTTCCGGTTCTGTCACCCGACGAAATGGCAGGTCATTATCAGGAAAGCGACATGGCACAGGCGGTGCGCCAGGGGTTGCTGACCCATGACGGCGGTGCTTGGGCCATTCTGACGAACCGGATCGAGGCGATACCTGCCTATCGCACCGCGTTCGATTTGGCCTATGGCCGCGACAGACCGGTCGATTTTGCCGGCATTGCCGATGCGCTCGCCGCTTTTATTGCCGACGAGTGGCGCGCGGATGACAGCCCGTTCGACCGCTTCATCTGTACCGGAGAACCGCTGAACGAAAGCGCCGCACGCGGGATGGACCTATTCTACGGCAAGGCGGGCTGCGCTGATTGCCATTCAGGACGCTTCCAGACCGATCACGACTTCCACGCCATCGCCATGCCGCAACTCGGCCCCGGCAAGGCAGCCCGGTTTGAAAGCCACGCACGGGACGAGGGCCGTATGCGGGTGACGGGCCGTGCCGATGACGCCTATGCCTTTCGCACACCAAGCCTGAGAAACATAACCGCCTCCGCACCCTACGGTCACGCCGGAGCTTATGCCACGCTCGAGGCGGCGCTTCGCCATCACCTCGACCCTGTGGCCGCACTTGAAAACTATGATCGCACGCAGGCCATTCTTGCAGAGTTGCCAAAGGCGGCAGACTTTCGCGTTCTGGATAATCCCCGCGACCGGGCGGAGATCGCAGCGGCAAACACGCTACAGCCAACCGCACTGAGCGATGCCGAGGTCGATGCCGTTCTGGCGTTTCTGATTGCGCTTACCGATGAAGCCGGAAATCGCGGACGGCTTGGCGTGCCGGACGCCGTGCCAAGCGGCCTGCCGGTCGCGCAATAGACTTTTCCGCCCGCCGGATTGAAACGCGCGTATCCGGCCTGACCGCCCGCCACGCCGCGACCGTCCCGTCGGGCCAGATCACACGAAGCCTCGGGGTGCGCGCAGTGCCAAGTCCGAAATGATGCGGGCCGAGCGCGCCGCTGGCATGACCGCCGCCAACGGTCACCTCGCGCGTCTGGATGCCCGCGCGGGTTTCGACTTCGATAAACGCACCGACCGCATCGACATTCGGACCCGCTTGAGAAATCGAGACTGAAATCCAACCGCCTGTATTTGTGCCGACATTCTGATAAATCTCGAACGGTGCGCGGCGGTTGTTGACGGCAATATCCAGCAGGCCGTCATTATTGAGGTCCGCGACAACCGCACCCCGCCCCCGCACCATCGACGCAAGACCGGCGGCCTCGCCCGCCTCGGAAAACGATCCGTCCTCGGTTTGCATCAACAGATTATTGGGATCATCGGCAGCGTTAGACGGCATTTGCTCGACATTGCCCTTGGCAACGAAAACATCATCACGGCCATCATTGTTAAAATCGGCAAAGGCCGCATGCCAGCCCGTGGAGGGCCGGCCATCGCCGCCGGTATAGGGACGGTGGGCGGTGTGTCCGGTCTCAAAACGAGCATCCTCGTATCCCGGTCCTTCGCCTGTCGGATATTGCAACTTCTGATCGCCCATGCTGGTCAGATAAATCTCCGGCAGGCCGTCGCCGGTGATGTCCCGGCTTGCGATACCCATGCCCCAGATTGACTGATCGCGCCACCCGTCCGCATCGGTATAAAGGCGCGGTTCGGCTTCCATCGCCCACATCTGCTCGGACCCGCCCCGCACATAATAGTGCCGGTCGTTCGAGGCACGCAAATCCGCGCGGCCCTGCCTCCCCCAATCACTGAACAAGATCGACAGCGCACAGTGACCGGGCGCGAGATCACTGCGCACCCAGCCGCTTCCCTCAGGCCGATAAAGCGTGTTGGTATCGCACGTGCCGAACGGCCCCTCAGGGTTCGAGCGATCAACATAATTACCGAAGGCGAGCGTGGGCAGCGCATTTCCCGCCTCCCACGTTGCTGAAAAGGCCGTTGTCCATTTGTCGGCACTCGCCAGGGCCAGCCGCTTGAACGTGCAATCCGGCCCGCCCTCGAAGATCATGTTTTCTCCGACCCGCAATACGACAAGATCGGGATAACCGTCCGAATTCACATCGAGGGGATAAGCACCGGTCACACTTTTCAGGCTGATCTCCGGCGGTGTTTGCGGCACAAATTTCAGCCCGGGCGGCGTCGAGTTATTCCGCAGCAGCATCGACGGGCTGTCCCCTCCGGCGATAAACAACTCGGGCAGGGTATCGCCATTGCAATCGAACGCAGCGACACCGCCGCCGACGAAATGTTCCCAACCGCCGGTATATTCGTGGTCAATTATTTGCTTGGAGAACCGAGGCTCTGCCGTGACAGGCAGGGCGAGCAATGCGGTCAGAGCCGCACCGTAAAACCGGACGGCGCAGTAACCGGCAAGCGCCTTAGCCATCAACCCGAAAACAGCGGCGTTGCGAAGCGGTCTTCGGGCAGACCTGTGACGCCCGGCTCGCAGACAAATAAACTGCCGGAGTGCGGGCTTGCCTCCAACTCCGATTGGCCGAGGTTTTCACGCGCCGTGGTGATATAAAGTCTGTCCAGATTATCGCCGCCGAAACAGGCACAAGTCACCTGCGGCGCGGCGACGTCAATCGCCATACCGTCCGAGCCGTCCGGCATAATACGCTGCACGATGCCGCCGCCGAACCGTGCATTCCAAAGCGCGCCCGCGGAATCCACGCACGACCCGTCAGGCACGCCGCCGCTGTCGCCGACGGTATAGAACGTCTCGGCCTGCCCCATTGCGCCCGTCTCGGGATCGTAAGCAATCCGCGAAATGACCCGCGTCGGCGAGTCGGCAAAATACAGCCACTTGCCATCGGGGGAAAAGCAGATCGAGTTGGTGCATCGCACGTCATTCATCAGCGTTTCGACGGACTGACCGTCATAGCGAACAACGCTGGACAGCGGCGTCAGATCAACCTCGTCGATCCCCCCGACAAGAAAGCGGCCCTGACGGTCACAGCGGCCATCATTGGTGCGCGTGTTCGGCTGATCCGGTTCAAAGGCGGCGATCAGCTCGCGCCGGTCGGCGTCAAGATCCCAACGGAATAAACCGCTGTCGAACGCGGCAAGAATTTTATTCTGAGGGTCGAAGGTAAAACTGCACAGCCTCTCAGGCAGGGCGGTCGTTTCGACCGATCCGCCATCGGCATTGCACGACCACAGCGCCTTGCCGTGAATATCCGTCCACCATACCCGCCGGTGATCGGCATTCCATTGAACGCCCTCGCCCAGCGTATTCTGCGCCTCGATCAGCAGGTCGGCCTTCATGCGCTTGCGTCCGCTGTCTGGCCCGGTTTTTTACCAAGGATAATCATGCCGAGGATATCATCGTCGGTAACGTCCTCGACGCGCTCGGTCCCCACCAATGCGCCGTTTTTCATCACGGAAATACGGTCGCACAGTTCCATGACATCATGCACATCGTGCGAGATCAGAAAGATGCCGAGGCCCTGCGATTTCAACTCTTCGATCAACTCGGCAACCATCTTGGTTTCCTGTGGTCCGAGCGCCGCCGTCGGTTCATCCATAATCAGGATTTTCGCGTTGAAATAGACCGCGCGCGCGATGGCGACCGACTGGCGCTGCCCGCCGGACAGAGCCTTCACCGGTTCGGCAAATTTCGCAAAATTGGGATTGAGGCGGCCCATGATCCTGCGCGTCTCTGCCTCCATGCGGTCGTCATCGACAAAGCCGAGCGACGTGGTCAGTTCGCGGCCCAGAAAAAGATTGGAGGACGCGTCGAGGTTATCGGCCAGCGCGAGGGTCTGATAAATCGTTTCGATGTTCAGCGCGCGGGCGTCGCGGGGACTGCGGATATCCGCCTTCTCTCCGTTCACAAAAATTTCGCCGCTGTCCTTTTGGTACGCGCCGGAAAGAATTTTAATCAACGTCGATTTTCCCGCGCCGTTATGGCCCAGCAGGCCGACGACTTCACCGGGATATAAATCAACCGACACATGATCGACCGCTTTGACGCCGCCGAAGGCGATCGAGATGTCTTTCATTTCAACAAGGGGCGTCGTCATCAGGCGTCTCCCGTGCGGCGGCGATAGATAATGTCGATCAGGACGGCAATCACAAGAACTGCGCCGACCACGATATTCTGTAACGGCGCATCGACGCCGACCATCGCCATGCCGGATTGTAGCGATTGCATCACCAGCGCGCCGAGGATCGCGCCATAGATCGTACCCAGCCCCCCGGACAATGCGGTTCCGCCAATGACGGCGGCGGCAATCACCCGCAACTCATCCAGCGTCCCGATATCATTCGAGTGATTGGACAGACGCGCCGAGGCGACAACAGCCGAGATTGCGCAAAGCGCCCCCATCAGGGCAAAGATCTTTACCGTCAGCATGCGCGTGTTGATCCCCGACAACTCTGCCGCGTCGGGGTTGCCGCCCGTGGCAAAGATATACCGGCCCAACCGCGTGCGCCGCGCGATGATGGTCATTCCGATTGTGATGACGATCAGGACAAGGACCGAAATCGGCAAACCATACCCCTCGGTATATCCCTCCGGCATCACCTCGCCGCGCGCTTCAAACATCCGTTCAAGACGGCGGGTCGGAATCTGATAGGCGTTGAGGACCGAGACAAACCCCATTATCGCACCGGCGGCAATCGCGATCAGGCCCAGCTCGGCCCAGACCGGTTTGACCTGAAACCCGTGCTTTTGTTTGCGGCGGCGGCCACTCCACAGCGCATAGGCAGCGCCGACGGAACAGATAATGCCCAATATCCACGACGCCTGAACGCCCAGCGTGCCGTTGGTTCCGCCGAACATCATAAAGGTCGGGTCCAGCGGCCCGATGGTCGCGCCGTCGGTCTGATACCAGCCGACGTTGCGCCAGATCAGCAACCCGCCGAGCGTCACGATAAAGGCGGGGATGGTCAGGTATCCGACGAGCCAGCCCTGAAACGCGCCGATCGCTGTTCCGACAATCAGGCCGGTCAGCACGGCAATGATCCAGATGAAAGGGCTGCCCAACTCGATGCCGACAACCTGCGGCAACAGCCACGTCTGCATCATTGCCATCGAGGCCGAGCATGTCGCCAGCAACGCGCCGACGCTCAGATCAATGTGACGGCAGACGATAATAAAGACCATGCCGGTCGCCATGATTGCGACCGACACCGTCTGGATTGTCAGGTTAAAAATGTTGCGCGGTGTCAGAAACCGTCCGCCTGTCAGAAAGTCGAAGACAAGGCACAAAACGATGAATGCCCCGATCATACCCAGCAACCGGGTATCAAGTTCGAGAGTCTCGAAGACGCTCTTACGTTTGGCGGGTTGGAGATTGTCGCTCATTGATCCGTCTGCCTTGAAAAAGCAACCTGCACTTGCGGCGGTGCATCCCGTTGATCCGGGCCGCCACGAGAGGTTTTTTCGATGGTCGGTTCAGCGCATTCAGCGCGATGCTTCGCACGGCGGCGAAGGTAAAGGGCGGGATAGCCAACGCTGCCCCGCCCTCAAAGTGCTTAGTTACAAGGTGCGGGGCCGTCGGAAACGCCCTGACACAGTTTGTCTTTCTCGATCCAGCCCGCATCAACGACAGCCGAAAGATTGGCTGCGGTAATCGGGTTCGGCGCAAGGAAGATCGCGTTCATGGTCGTGTCGCCCGGCGAGGTCCACTCGCTCGAACCGTAGATCGAACCGCCCGGCACGCCCTTGGCAAGGGTCACGGCAATCTGGCCGGCGGCCTTACCGAGTTCGCGTGCGTCTTTCCAGACGGAAACAGTCTGCGTGCCCTTGGCAACACGGTTCAGTGCGGCATGGTCGCCGTCCTGACCGGAAACCGGAATACCGTCCATACCCTGAGCAGTCAGAGCAGCAACAACACCGCCAGCCGTACCGTCATTCGATGCGACAACAGCATCAACCTTGTTGTCCTGCGCGGTCAGGATCTGCTCCATGTTGCGCTGGGCGTTTGCAGGCAACCAGCCGTCTGTATAGGCCTCTCCGACGATTTCGATATCACCGGCATCAATGGCGGCCTGCAGGATTTCCTGCTGTCCGCCGCGCAGGAAGTCTGCGTTCGGATCGGTGTTCGATCCCTTGATCATCACGTATTTGCCCGAGGGCTGAGCGGCGAGAACCGCGCGTGCCTGCATCCGGCCAACTTCGACGTTGTCAAAGGTCAGATAAAATGCGCGGCTGTCTTCGATCAGACGGTCATACCCGACAATCGGAATGCCCTCATCCGACGCGGCATCAACAGCAGGGCCGATGGCTTTGGCGTCTTGTGCGAGGATGATCAGTGCGTCTGCACCCTGTGCGATCAGGCTCTCGATATCCGAAAGCTGTTTTGCCGAAGAAGACTGCGCATCCGCTGAAATGTATTTCGCGCCTGCGGCCTCGAGAGCGGCCTTGATCGCGGCTTCATCCGTCTTCCAGCGTTCTTCCTGAAAGTTCGACCAGCTGACGCCGACCGTCGTTCCGCTATGACCGTCGGCATGCGCGACCGTCGTAAGGCCGGTGCTGAGCGCAGCTGCAGCGACAAGTTTCATGAACTTCATATTCAGTCTCCCATTTTTGCTCCGGAATTTTGCTCCGGCTGTCGGGACGAACGCGACATGGTTCGGCCTCTTGAGTCTGAAACTCGCCTGAATAACTTTGATAGTCAAATTAAATTGACGCCTAAAATGCCTGCGGTTAGAGTTTTGTTGCGCTGATATGGCGCAAAGCTGCATAAAAATGCGCGACCCTTGGGGTATTCACCCAAAAATAGTTCTGTGACTGAACTATATTAGGGCCGTGATCCAGTTAGGATTCGATGATGAGCGACCAACCCCTTGCCCGCTATGCCGATCTTGCGGGACGGACCGTCTTTATCTCGGGCGGCGCATCAGGGATCGGCGCTGATCTGGTTACCGCGTTTCATCAGCAAAGCGCGGACGTCGTGTTCGTCGATATTGCCGAGGCTGAGGGCGAGGCGCTGGCGGCGGGATTAACGGCGACAGGGCCGGAAGCCGTTTTCCTGACCTGCGACGTGACGGATACCGCGGCCTTAACGGAGGCGCTGATCTTCGCTGAAAATCGCGGAAACGGAATCGATATACTGGTGAACAACGCCGCCCGGGATACGCGCGCGGATTTGCTGGAGATTACCGAGGACGACTGGACTGCGGCCATCAACGTGAATCTCAAACACCAGTTTTTTGCGGCGCAAAAAGTGTGCGGCTGGATGAAGACCCGGGGGCGCGGGTCGATTATCAATTTCGGGTCTGTCGCCCCTGAAATGATGGTCCCTAATCTGGCGATCTATAACGCCTGCAAAGCGGCGGTTCGCGGACTGACGCGCTCGATTGCCCGCGACATGGGCGGCTTTGGCATCCGGGCGAATACGATATTACCGGGGGCGATTTTGACCGAGCGGCAGAGGGAGCTTTGGTTCTCGGAACAATCCGCCATTGATACGGTTGTCGCGCAGCAATGCCTGCGGCGCGAGCTGTGCGGGCGCGACGTGGCGGAGATGGCCCTGTTTCTCGGCTCGGATGTATCCGCCGCCTGCACGGCACAGAATTTCGTCGTTGACGGCGGGATGATTTGAGCCCGGCGCGCGGCATTGCCGACAGTGCCGCCCTGCGCGCCAGCAATGTTGCGCGGGCGCTTTCGGAAATTCGGCGTCGGGGCGAGGCGGCGCGCGTTGATCTGGTCGAGACACTCGACCTCAGCCCCGCCACGGTCAGCGGCATCATCTCGGATTTGCTTGAGGCGGATCTGATTATCGAGGCCCCCTCTGCCGTCGCGGCGGGGCGCGGGCGTCCGCGCATTCAGCTCAGCCTGAATCCCCGCGCGCGCATCGTCGCCGGTGCGAAGCTGAGCGATGACGGCGTGACGGTCGCCATTCTCGATTTTTGCGGCGAGGTGTTATCGACCGGCGAGGTCGCGACCGATCAGGCCACGATTGATGCGCCGATGCTGCTGACAAAGATCGACATCGCCCTCAAGCGCGCGTTGCAGGGGGCAAAGCTGAAGGACAGAGACCTTGCCGCGTTCGGCCTCGGGGTCCCGGGATTTGTCGATGTGGAGAGCGGACTGTGTCACTGGAGTCCGCTGTTATCTGGTGCGCCGATTGACCTGCGCGCGCTGCTGTCCAAGCGCCTGTCCTGTCCGATATTTGTCGATAACGATGCCAACCTCGCGACGATGGCCGAGTTGTGGTTCGGGCACGGGCGCGATGAACGGGACTTTCTGGTTGTTACAGTCGAGCACGGTGTCGGGCTGGGGATCGTGCTGGACACGCAGTTGTTTCGCGGCGCACGCGGTTTGGGTGCGGAGTTCGGCCACACGAAAGTGCAGATCGACGGCGCCCTGTGCCGCTGCGGTCAACGCGGATGCCTTGAGGCTTATGTCTCGGACTATGCGCTGGCGCGCGAGGCCGGACTGGCGGTCAAGGGGGCGACGGGGCCTGAGGACATTCTCGACAAACTGGCCGAGCAAGCCAAAGCGGGGGACGACGTTTCGGCCTCGATCTACAGGAGGGCGGGACGGATGCTGGGTCTGGGCCTTGCGAATTTGCTGAACATTTTCGACCCGCCGCTGATTATCCTCGCCGGTGAGCGGATGCAGAACCATGACCTGCTGGCAACTGAAATTCAGCGCACGCTCGCGGCGAATACGCTGGCGGTGGACCGGCCCAGCGCGCGGGTTTCCGTGCATCGCTGGGGCGATCAGTTATGGGCGCGGGGCGCGGGGGCGCTGGCGCTCGACGGCTTAATGTCCCGAGCGCCCATCGCGCAGGCAGAGGTGGCCTGATGGTCGCGAATTTCGGCACACTTGCCAACGGCGAAGTCGTGCAACGGGTCGAGATCGGTGACGGGTTTCTGACCGTATCGCTGTTGACCTACGGTGCGAGTATTCAATCGATCCGGATGGCGGGCTGTCCGTTTTCGCTCTGCCTCGGCTTTGATACGCTGGACGGATACCTGACCTCGCGTTCGTATTTCGGAGCCATTGTCGGGCGGGTCGTCAACCGGATCGGGAACGGGCAGGCCGTGATTGACGGTACGCCCCACGTCTTTGACCGGAACGAGGCCGGACGCCACACATTACACGGCGGCGCGCACGGGATCGGCAGACGTGTCTGGAAAATCACCGACGCGGACGCGCGCTCGGCAACGTTGTCTATTACCGATCCCGACGGCGCGAACGGGTTTCCCGGAACGCTGTCTGTCGCTGTGCGGTACGAGGTTAAGCCGGGCGGTATCCTCGCAATTTCATTGCAGGCGGAAACAGACGCGGCGACGCTGTGTAACCTTGCGCCGCACCCGTATTTTAATCTGAATGGCGCGGGCGATGCGCGGGCGCAGGTATTGCAGGTCGAGGCGGTCTGCTTTCTTGAAACCGATTCGGAAAACATTCCGACCGGCAAGCTGATACCCGTTGCGGGAACGCGGTGGGATCACCGGACGGGACAAAGCATGCTGGATAGCGGTTTGGCCTATGACACAAATTTTTGCCTTAGCGGATCGCGGCAACCGTTGCGGCGGGTGGCCCGTCTTTCGGGGTTGGAAAGCGGGATATCGCTGAACGTCGAGACCACCGAGCCGGGATTACAGGTCTATGACGGGTCGGGGCTGAGCGCGGCATATTCAGGCATCGCCCTTGAACCGCAGGGATGGATTGATGCGGCGAACAATCCTGACTTCCCCGGCACACTGTTGCGGCCCGGGGCGGTATCGCGCCAGCTCACACAATTAGTCTTCGAATAGGTCGCGTTTTTTCGGAGCGGTCAAACCCAGATGGGTCCATGCCTTGTGCCCCAGCATCCGGCCCCGCGGCGTTCTCGCGATCAATCCCTGTTGCAGCAGATAAGGCTCGATCACGTCTTCGATTGCGTCACGCGCCTCGGACAGTGCCGCCGCCAGCGTCTCGACACCCACCGGACCGCCGCCGTAATTTTCGGCAATACACATCAGATAACGCCGGTCGAGTTGATCAAGTCCGGCGGCGTCCACCTCTAACCGGCCAAGCGCGGTATCGGCCTGATCCCGCGTGATCGTGCCATCGCCCTCGACAACGGCAAAATCGCGTACACGGCGCAGCAGGCGGCCCGCTATCCGGGGCGTGCCGCGCGAGCGTTTTGCGATTTCGAGCGCGCCGTCCGCGGTAATGCCCGCGCCGAGCAATTCGGCATTTCGCGTGATGATCGTTTGCAGGTCTTCGACATCATAAAAATTCAGACGCAGAGGTATTCCGAACCTGTCGCGCAATGGTGTCGTCAGCAAGCCAAGCCGCGTCGTTGCCCCCACAAGCGTAAAGGGTTGCAGGTCGATGCGCACGGTGCGCGCCGCCGGACCCTCGCCGATCACCAGATCAAGTTCGAAATCCTCCATCGCCGGATAGAGAATTTCCTCGACCGCCGGATTCAGCCGGTGAATTTCATCGATGAACAACACGTCATTTGCATCAAGGTTCGTCAGCACCGCCGCCAGATCGCCCGCGCGGGCAATCACGGGGCCGGAGGTCATGCGGAAATTAACACCCAGTTCGCGCGAGACGATCTGCGCCAGTGTTGTCTTGCCCAGCCCCGGCGGGCCGTGCAGCAGCACATGGTCCATCGCCTCGCCGCGGGATTTTGCCGCCTCGACAAAGACGCGCAGATTGGCGCGCACAGATTCCTGACCGATAAAGTTGGTCAGTGATTTCGGACGCAGCGCCGCGTCGGGCGCGTCGCTTTCCAGCGCGTCGGGTTCGATGAGGCGGGTGTCTTCGGTCATGCG
>CALGNW010000342.1 GCA_937958345.1 uncultured Neomegalonema sp.
CGTGACGCAATTTCATGCAGGCGATGCGAATAACGTCATTCCTCAGGTGGTGAAACTCGGCGGGACCGTGCGCAGCTTTGACGAACAGGTTCACAAGGCGATCTATGCCGAGATGGAGCGGATCATCCGTCAGGTCTGCGCGGCGCATGATTGCGAGGGCACGCTGGACGGCGGGCATGTCTATTATCCGCCGACGATCAACGACCCCGCAGAGACGGCGTTTTGTGTCAGCGTCGCGCGCGAACTGGCGGGTGACGACGCTGTGACCGACAATCACACGATCAGCATGGGAGCCGAGGATTTCGCGTTCTACGCGCTGAAAAAACCCGCATGCTTTGTGATGATCGGCAACGGAGACAGCGCGCTGTTGCACCACGCCAAATATGATTTCGACGACATGGCGACGCCTTGGGGCGCGAGTTTTTTTGCGCGGCTGGTCGAGCGCGCTTTGCCAATTTGAAGATTGAATAACAGCCCGCACGATAAAGCGTTTATTCGCGAAACTCTTCTTTACCGGGGATGCGCCCGAAAGCGATTTTTGCGCCTGTGTATTTTCCGATTTCGCGGGGGCGTTCGCCGTAAATGATCGTGTCCTGTCCGAATCTTTGGTTCAGAGCATCGACGGTAGAACATAATTTTTCGCGGGCGTTGCTCTGACCGAATGTGCGGCCTTCGGAAAATAAATCAGCGATATGATCATGCCTTTCGATCAGCCCCCCTAACATGATCCCAACCGAGGCTGGCCTTTTGAGCGGAAGCGTTGACCAAACCACGTTAAAGACTTTCAACAGTTCAAAGCTGTCCTGCGTGGCGCGCATTGATATTGAGCGTGAACATTTGCCGTTGAAATCGCATGTGCCGGAGACGGACAAGCTTTGCGCAAAATAATTATTCCGCCTTAACCGCGTTGCGGCCTTGATAAGCAACCTGCGGGCAACAAGCCTTGCGCCGTCAGGGTTTCTGTTAGGCATTGCGAGAATTTGCCCGTGCCCAAGAGAATGCGACTTGGTTTTGGGGTCCAGAATGTCATGTCCTTGGAGGGCCAAAATAAAGCGCTCGCCCGTCACACTGTTCCACAGCCTTCGCGCGTGCTTTGGTTGCATCGCATAAAGGTCGCGGATCGTGGAAATGCCCGCAGAGATAAGGCGGCGTTCCATGCGTTTGCCGATGCCCGGCAGAGCCTTTATCGGAAAGCCGTCTAACTTATCCGGCATGACATCGGGCGTCAGCCATTCCAATCCATCGGGTTTCTTCATCTCACCGGCCATTTTTGCCAGTAATTTGCTGGAGCCTAACCCAATCGAGCAACGCATGGCCGTGCCGACACGGACAGCGATGGATTTGCGCATGGTTTCGGCAAGGTGCATGGCCGTTGTCAGTTGCCGTGTGGGACCGAGCAATCTGATCGAAAACTCATCGACGGAATGCGCCTTTTGTATCGGATAAACCTTCTCAATCGCCTCGATAATCCGGTGATGATAATCGACATAAAGGTCATGTTTTGCTTCGCGAAACGCGATGTCAGGGCACAGGTCTTGCGCGTCGGCCCTGCGCGTTCCGACGCCAATACCATGTGCCTTTGCCTCATAACTTGCAGCGATGCAGCACGCGCCGGGTTTATCGACGGTGATGATGCCCACGGGCCTGCCGCGCAGGTGCGGTTCCTCCTGTTGTGCCACCGAGGCAAAATAAGAATTCATGTCTAAAAACAGATAGTCCACGTCAATTTCTGAAAGGCAGACGTGTTTTTGCGCCAGCACAGAAAAGACGGAGTCTTCCCTGTTGGCGTCTGGGGGTGTCAGTGTCGAATCGTTCTTCATGAGAACGAGAATATATCAGGATTAAATTAAGAACATATATAGAATAAATTTTGACATGAGAACATGGCTTCGGATAAAAAAAGGCCCCGCGTTAGCAGGGCCTTTTGTCTTGATTGGGTGGGGCTGGTTTATTTCAGCATGCCCATCGTTTTCATAAAGCTCATATTGGCCTCGAGGGCTTCTTTCGCGAGATCGGATTTCTCACCGAAATCGGTCCACGCGCCAACGGCGATTCCGCGGAATTTGTCGCGCTCGCCCTGTGCCCAGTCGACGACGGTGACATCACCGCTTTCACGTTGCTTGGCCGCGAGTTTCTTGTCCTCCAGATCGGCGGAGCGGCGCATCGACGTGTAGGCTGCGATGTACCAGACTTCGAGGGCCATCTGGTCGGCCTCGGACAGTTTATTCCAGACGTCCTTGTTCACGATGAACTGGAGGACAGCCATCGAGTGAATGCCGGGATAGATTGGATACTTCGCTACCTTGTACATACCCGAAGCGTTGTTGTTCACATGAGCCGACGCATCCGCAGCCTGCACGATGCCCTTTTCAAGCGACGTGTAGACTTCCGAAAATGGCAGCGAAATCGGTGTCGCACCGGCGCGCTTAAAGACCTCGGCGGCCAGACCCTCCGGCGAACGGACCTTCACGCCCTTCATGTCTTCGACCGTGTTGATCTCGATCGAGGAGACAAACGCTTCACGTGCGTAGGGGCCGCAGCCGACGACGTGAACCTTGCCCTTGGTGTATTTGTCGTAGATTTTTTGCAGCATCTCTTTGCCGCCGCCGAACTGGCAGAACGTCTGCAACTGATCGGGCGTATCGTAACCGGCAATCAGGTCGCCCATGATCGCAAAGGCCGGATCGCGGCCTGCGAAATATGAAATCGCGTTCAGGTCGCCGTCGAGAATACCATTGGCAACCGCGTCAATCGTTTCGCGGTGCGGCACAACGGCCTTCGTTGGCAGGACATCAATCTTGACGCCGTCCGGTCCGGTCATGGCGTTGAGTTTTTTCTGCCAGTTGTCGGTCATAAACCGGTGCGCCCAGTCACCGGCGGTCGAACTTGATTGCAGTTTCAGCGTTTTTGCCTCGGCACTGTCGATCGAAGCTGTTCCCATCGAGGCCGAAACGGCGAGTGCGCCGCAAAGCAGTGTGAGTTTTTTCATCGGTTATAGTCCTCCCAGTCAGTGTTTTTTATCAGGGCAGTCCGCGCGAATTCTGCATTGAAGACCGCGCCAGGCACGCGCGTTCCCGGAACCGTCGTCTTATTCGCAACTGCCTTAGCTGAAGCCATCTGCGAACGCGAACATGATCCAGATAAGACCCCCCGCCATCGCAAGGCCGGCGATCCATGACCACGCGCCGTAGTAATGGATCGGATCGTGTCGACCGCCTTCTTCGTTCATAGCGATACCTTTCGCGCCCACAATAAGTAACGGTGACAGCCGACAACCTCATGGCGTAATTGTCAACTGCTGTACTGTTATCACAATACGCGCCGCATCTTGTTAATCGTCAGGAACCGTGATCGAGTACTCGGCAATGATAAAAAAGTGCGCATGCACTAGGGGAGAAATTCGATGGCTGTAAAGACGGAGCCGGGAGGCGTGTTCGCGACGCGCGATCTGAGTACAGACGATGCAGGTGAGAACGATGCTTTTTCCTGGGTCGATCATCTAAGCCGGTTTAGCGGTTTGGCGGTCGCCCAGCTCTACCTCGTTGCAGCGCTGGTCACGGTCTACGACGTTTTTGCGCGCTATGTAATGAACGCCCCGACCCAGTGGGGGTCCGAAGTGGTGATGGTGCTATGCGCCGTCGCATGGATGATTTCGGCGGGGTATGTAACGCTGAAAAAGCGCCATATCGGCATCACCGTCTTTTACATTATGGCGAGCGATCGCGGCAAATGGCGGCTCGACTTTTTTGCCTATTTTATCGGCATCATCGCTCTGTTTCTGTTGGCGGATGACCAATTGCCGCGGGCGCTTGAATCCGTCGACATGCGCGAGAAGTTCGGCAGCGCGTTTAACTCGCCGCAGCCGATGATTCTGAAGTCGATTCTGGCCATCGGCGCGATGCTGTATCTGACGCAGCTGATGGTGAATATGTGGCGGCATGTGCAAAGCCGTTGGGCCAAGGGGATCGTGCTTGCCTTTGCCATCGGCATGGTGCTCCGCTTTATCCTCGTGACGGTGGTGCACTATGGCGGGGACGCCGGTTTTGCCGGTACGGTGAACGGGACGATGTCTTCAGCCGGTCAGTTTTTCGACCCGCAAAAGGTCGTGAATGCGCGTGACTATGATCTGGGGTCGGCCAGCCTCGTTATTATTGCGCTGCTGCTGTTTTTGATGATGACCGGTATGCCGCTCGGCGTGGTGACGCTGTTTGTGTCGGTGCTGACGGCGCTGGCCTATTTCGGGCCGAACGGGCTGTATCTCGTGTCGATCAATGCCTTTGGTCTGCTGGAAAAATATCCGCTTATCGCTGTGCCGCTATTCGTCCTGATGGCGTCGATCCTCGAACGTGCGGGGATTGCCGAAGACCTGTTCGATGCCATGTCGATTTTTGCCGGAAACCTGCGCGGCGGTGTGGCGGTTCAGACCGTCGTGGTTGCCGTGATTCTCGCCGCGATGTCGGGGGTCATGGGCGGCGAGATTGTCATGCTGGGACTGGTGGCACTGCCGCAAATGCTGAGGCTGGGATACGATCCGAAGCTGGCGATTGGCGTGATTTGCGCGTCAGGCTCGCTTGCCACGCTGATCCCGCCGAGCATCATTATGATCGTGTACGGACTGTCCGCGAATGTGGGCATCGGCGATCTGTTTATGGCGGGCGCGGTCCCCGGTATTATGCTGGCGATGTTCTATGCGATCTTTGTTGTGGTGCGCTGTTACATCAATCACGATCTGGCACCGACAGCCGAAGAAGTTGCTCAGATTCGCGGGTCGGAAACCACGATGACCGGCGAAAAGCGTCTCGCCGTTGTTCTTTGTATCCTGCTCATCGCGGCTGTGATGGGCTCGATTTACGGGGGTATCTCAACGGTCACCGAGGCGGCGGCGGTCGGTGTTGTCGGCGCGATTGTCGTCGCGGCGGTTCGGAACCGGTTTAGCTGGTCGCTGCTGCAAGAGGCGCTGGCGGGAACGATGTCGACCGTTGGCACGATCATCTGGCTGATCCTCGGCGCGGTCGCCTTTGTCGGCATTTACAACCTGATTGGCGGCGCGGACTTTATGCGCTCGCTGTTTGCCGGTCTGGGTCTGTCGGCAATGGGAATCATCTTCGTGATGATGGGTATTCTGATCGTGCTCGGCACGTTTATGGAGTGGATTGCGATTGTCTTTATCACCGTGCCGGTGTTCGCCCCCGTGGTGCAGGACCTCGCGCCGCAACTCGGTATGGACCCTGATTGGGTGAAAATCTGGTTCGGTGTCTTGTTCGTGATGAACATTCAGATTTATTTTCTGTCACCGCCTTTCGGCCCCGCGTGTTTCTGGCTGAAATCGGTTGCACCGCCTCATATCACACTGCAACAAATCTTTGCTGCGGTGATCCCGTTTATCGGGTTGCAGATTATCGGGCTGGTGCTGGTGATGCTGTTCCCCGAGATTGCCCTGTTCCTGCCGAAATATCTCAGCGGTTGACGACCGCGGTAAGAAGAACGGTTCGAAATCACTGGCGCATCGCGGAATCTGTGTCACAAATGTTAGTCGGAAGAGACGAAATGGGAGAAAGACAGAATGATCGATCTTAACAAAGCGGCGGAGATGGCGACCGAGGGCAAGATGGGCCGTCGCGAGTTTATGCAGCTTTCGCTCGCTGCGGGTGTCACCGCAACCGCTGCGACGATGAATTTCGATAAGGCTCTGGCCGCGACCCCGAAAGCGGGCGGCGCATATATTCAGGGCCTGACGGGTGGCGGTTCGTCCGACACGCTCGATCCTGCAACGATCCTCGATACGTTTATGATCAACGTCAGCTCGGGTCAGCTTCGCAACAACCTGACCGAAATCGGGTCCGACAACCAGCTTCGCGGCGAGCTTGCCGAAGAGTGGGAAGGTTCGTCCGATGCCGCGACGTGGACGTTCAAGCTGCGTCAGGGCGTTGAATTCCACAACGGCAAGACCGTCAGCGCCGAAGACGTGGTCGAATCTTTCCGCCACCACATGGGTGAAGACACGAAATCGGCGGCCAAAGGTATTATTGCGGCTGTTGAAAGCGTCGAAGCCGACGGCAAAGACACGGTTGTCTTCAAGCTGTCGGGCGGCAATGCCGACTTTCCTTATCTCGCCTCGGATTATCACCTGAACATCTGCCCCGCGAAAGACGGCGGCGGCATTGACTGGGAGTCGGGTGTCGGGTCGGGCGCGTATATGCTCAAAGACGCGAAAGATTTCGAGCCGGGCGTCCGCGCCACGCTGCACAAAAACCCGAACTACTGGAAAGAGGGCGCGGGTCACTTTGATACTGTCGAGAACCTGTTCATCGCGGATGCGGGCGCACGGACCTCGGCCCTGCGCACGGGCGAGATTCACTCGATGTCGAACCTCGATGCATCAACCGCGCCGCTGCTGAAGCGCGATGACAGCATCGTTGTGCTGCCGACCTACGGCAACAAGCACGTTGTCCTGCCGATGGACACCCGCAACGGCCCGTTCGATGACAACCACGTCCGTCTTGCGCTGAAATACGCAATCGACCGTGAGGAAATGGTCGATAAGGTTGCGCGCGGCTTCGGTGCGCTCGGCAACGACCATCCGATCGGACCGGCAAACGTCAACCGTGCAACGGATGAAGAGATTCCGCAGCGCATGTACGATATCGACAAGGCTAAATTCCACCTCAAGAAAGCGGGTCTCGACTCGTTGTCGCTGGAACTGTCCGTGGCCGATACCGCGTTTGAAGGCGCGGTTGACGCCGGACAGCTGTTCTCGGAAAGCGCGGCAAAAGCGGGTATCGAGCTGAAGATCAAGCGCGAGCCTGAGGACGGATACTGGTCCAACGTCTGGATGAAAAAGCCGTTCGTCGGCGGATACTGGGGCGGTCGCCCGACCGAAGACTGGATGTTCTCTCAGGTCTACTCGTCCGGTGCGGACTGGAATGAGTCGTATTGGGAAAACCGCACCTTCAACAAGCTGCTCGTCTGGGCGCGTTCCGAGCTTGATCCGGTGAAACGCCGCGACATGTACGTTGAAATGCAACGCATCTGTCACGACGATTGCGGCTCGATCATTCCGATGTTCAGCGCGTACACGCACGCGATTTCCAAGAAGATCGGCCTGCCGGATCAGATCGCATCGAACTGGGAGCTGGACGGCCACAAAAACGCCGAGCGTTGGTGGATGGTTTAAGTCGGCTTCGCCGACTTAAACCAAGGGTGCGGCAGACGATTTCTGCGCAGCAGAATATCGTTGAGAGCACCCACCTCTAACTTTCCGGGCGCGTTGGTTCAGTCCAGCGCGCCTATTTTTATGGACCCCGCCCATGATCCTAAAATCCATCGAGACTTTTACGACGCCCGATGTCGGCTTTGTCCGCGCGACCGCCTAGGATGGAGCGCAGGGGTGGGGGCAGGTTTCTACCTATCACGCCGATATCACCTGTCAGGTTTTGCATCGCCAAGTCGCGCCTTGGATGGTCGGGGTTGATACGAGCGATTTGGATGATTTGCTCAATCTGGTGACCGAGCGCGAACATAAGTTTCCGGGATCGTATTTGCGCCGTGCGATGACGGGTGTGGATACCGCGATTTGGGATTTGCGCGGCAAGCGGGCGGGCAAGCCCGTTGCCGAGTTGTTGGGCGGGAGTGCGGGAAAGGTCCGCGCTTATGCGTCCTCTATGAAACGCGATATCACGCCTGCGGATGAGGCGGAGCGGTTGAAGGCGCTGGCAGATCGGGACGGATTTACCGCCTTTAAGGTCCGGGCGGGAGCCGAGGTCGGGCGCAACCAAGATGAATGGCCGGGGCGGACCGAGGAAATTATTCCGACGATGCGGCGGGCTTTGCCGGAAGCTGATTTGTTGATCGACGCGAACTCTTGTTATGCGCCCGATCGTGCAATCGAAGTCGGGCGGATGCTGGAGGGCGAGGGCTTTTGCCATTTCGAGGAACCGTGCCCGTATTGGGAGTTGGAGCAGACCAAGCAAGTCACGGATGCTCTGTCGATTGATGTGACCGGGGGCGAGCAGGATTGCGACTTGCCGACGTGGAAGCGGATGATTGATATGCGCGCCGTTGATATTGTGCAGCCTGATGTGTGCTATCTCGGCGGTATCGCGCGGACGCTGCGGGTGTGCCGGATGGCGGAGGCCGCAGGTCTGCCGGTCACGCCGCATTGCGCGAACCTGTCGATGGTGACTCTGTTCACGATGCACCTGCTGCGCGCGATTCCAAATGCCGGAAAGTATCTGGAG
>CALGNW010000343.1 GCA_937958345.1 uncultured Neomegalonema sp.
TTTGCTGTGATCATGCACAGGCATATCGCGCGGAGGGTCCATAACGTCAAGGGGGTGCATACCGCTGCGACAGTAAGGAAAAACATGCTCAAAATGCCGTTAACTATCTTTAATGCCTCGGCTTTTCCGATTTGTTAGGTCGTTTCGATTAGTGTCGTCCCTACGAGATTGAGGATCAGGGTCGATATGAACGATCAGAAAAATGCACTTAGCCGCTTTGTCATCGGTCCGGACGGACAGAGACTGACGCTGGCCGACTTGCCGCCTGCTGATACCCGCCGCTGGGTTATCCGCAGAAAGGCAGAAGTCGTGGCCGCCGTTCGGGGCGATCTGTTGTCTATAGAAGACGCCTGCGCGCACTATAATGTGTCGCTCGAGGAGTTTGAGGGATGGCAAAAAGCGATTGACCGTCATGGGATTCAAGGCCTGCGTACAACGCAGATCAAGAAATACCGTGGGTCCGAGGCCTGATGCAGCCCGCAGCAGAGCCTATTGTCTCAATCCCGGCTCCTTCCGACCTCCCTGCGGCAGAAGCCGCCTTTCACGCACCACAAAAACCGAGCACCTCTGCTCCGCGCTATGTACCGGAGCGCGGCCTCGTGCGGCGTCTGCGCAGAGCGCAAGCAAATGACGGTATCGGCGATCTCGCGGTCCGGCATGATTTGGATAGCGAAACACGTGAACGTCTGGCAGCCGAGCTGATAAAGGCCGGTGCACCGCCGATTACACCATCCATAGCTGAAACCGCGCTGGCACGTCTTGTCAGCTTCGAACCTCTGAATGCCGACGCCCTGCGCCCTTTCCTTGTTCTATCGACAGACAGAACCCTGCGTGCAGTTGCGATGGCACGTATCGGCGAAGCCATGCGCCGCGCGGGACGCAGCGTAAAGCTGGTATCCGACGCGGTCGACACCCGGAAAAACCCTGTTCTGGTTCAGGCAGGCAATGAACTCGGCTGCGGCGTCACGCGATACGACGGGTCACCGAACTGCGTGGAAATCCTGCGTGAAACGGATCTCGCGTGTCTTTCGATCATCGAAGCCGGCTTTCGCGCGCCGCTCGACCGGGTGGCCCTTATGCGTCTCAATACGCTAATTCAGGCAACCGGCGCCGAACCCGTCATGGTCATGCGCCCGGAAGATGCACCTTTTGCAGCGACATTATCGAAAATCGGTTTAAAGCGGATTGTGCTGGTTTGTGAAGGTAACGAAACCAAACTTGGTCCCGTTTTCACCGGTCTGCGCGAGGGTAATCTCATGATCGCTGAAATTTTGGATATGCACGTCAGCGAACCGAAACTCATCCCGGCTGACAAATCGGAACTTGCGCGTATTCTGACCGGCTCCGACTGAAATCAAGGGCACTTTTTTGCCCGCTGAGGCAACCTTTAGTGCGCCTGCCTGCGGTCGAACTGATACTGGCCGCCGTTCATCGCACCAAAAAACTGACCAATTTCAGGATGATCAACCGGATCACCGGTTTCGTCAGGCAAAAGGTTTTGCTCTGACACATAAGCAACGTAGTAGCTTGTCTCGTTTTCAGCCAACAAGTGATAGAACGGCTGGTCGCGCAACGGACGCGCCTCTTCGGGAATAGACTCGTACCATTCTTCCGTATTCTGAAAATCGGGATCGACGTCGAACACAACGCCGCGAAACTCGTAGATCCGGTGACGCACGACCTGACCGAGTTGATACTTTGCTGCTCGGGATGAACCACCCATGAAGCCTGTCTTTCCCACACGATGCGCCTGTTGCTTTGATAGCCCTTCGGCATGCGCCTGTCCAGAGGGCCGTACCCCTTTGGGACATCTTCGGTACATCGAAAACCAATGGACACAGTACGTTGTGCATAGCCGGGCCGCGACGGCCATTGCAGAAACTCGGTAAATAGACCAACCCGACCACAGTTTCATGCTAGGGACCGCTACCCGGACATTTCCCATCGAAACTGAATCCAGCATGCTCTCAGAAATTGCCGCCATCGTCGTTCCCGTCTTCGTGCTGGCAGGCATCGGATTCATCTGGGTGCGCGCCGGCCTGGATTACGACTTTCAATTCGTCACCCGCCTTACACTGGAAGTGGGAACGCCCTGTCTTGTCTTTTCAACCCTCGTAAAAACCGAGATTGATGTCACCGCATTCCAGACCATCGTCCTTGCGTCGCTGTCATTGTATTTCGTCCTGGGACTTATCGCTTGGGCCGTCCTGCACCTGCTGGCCCTTCCGATCCGGACGTACCTCTCGCCCTTCATTTTTTCCAACAGCGGCAATGTCGGCTTGCCTTTGTGCTTTTTCGCCTTCGGTGCAGAAGGCTTAGCTTACGGTATTGCGATATTCGCCTCGATGGTGATTGCGAATTTTACGGTCGGTGTGTGGATTGTCTCCGGCAAACCCGCGCCATGGCATGCGTTCAAACAACCGATGGTCTACGCCGCCCTGCTCGGCGCAGTCTTCTTATCCCAAAGCTGGGGAGTCCCGACATGGCTCGGCAATACGCTGGAACTTGCGGGACAGTTTGTTATTCCGCTGATGCTGATAACGCTGGGCGCGTCGATTGCCGGATTGCCGAAACAGGCACCATGGCGGATCGTTGGTCTCAGCATGTTGAAATACGCCCTCTCCGGTATCGTCGCACTCGCGGTCACGTGGGCTTTCGGACTAACCGGCATCGCTTTCGGTGTCTTTATGCTTCAGGCCCTAACGCCTGTTCCGGTTACCAGCTATCTGCTGGCAGCACGATTTGAAGCCGGTGCAGCGGAAGTCGCCCGGTTTGTTATGATCTCGACATTGCTCGCCGTCCCGCTGATACCCGTGGTGCTGAGGCTTCTTCTCTCCTGAAAGCATTGCATTTTTCCGCCTTTGCAATGGACGCTGGCTCCAGTACCCTTCTGTGAATGACCAAGCCTTTTTCCATTGCACTCGCCGCAGGCGCCATATTGGTCGGACTTGCCGCCTGCGGCGGAACCGCGGGGCCGCCACGCGATATCGACAATGCGTGTTCGTTCATGGACGAGCGTCCGGACTGGTATCGGGCCGCACGCGACGCCGCGAAGAAATGGAAAGCCCCGACGCCGGTCATTCTTGCAATCATCTGGCGCGAAAGCCAGTTCAAGTCGGATGCACAAACGCCGCGCCGGTACGCGCTGGGGATTGTACCATGGGGCCGCCAGTCCAGCGCCTATGGTTTTGCTCAGGCCATCGACGGGACCTGGGAATGGTATCAACGCGATCAGAACGCAGGCGGCGCGGATCGCGATGATTTTGCGGATGCGGCGGATTTTGTTGGCTGGTATATGGATAAAACCCTCAAAAAGCTCGACATTCCAACCCGCAATGCCCGCGCCCAGTACCTCGCCTATCACGAGGGACATGGCGGCTATCGCACCGGTAAATGGCGAAAAAAGAAGTTTCTGGTGCGGGCATCGCGACAGGTGGAGCGGATGGCACGCCTTTACGATTCCCAACTGCGGACCTGCGATGCGCAATACGCCCGCGAAAGCGCCCTTGGGATCGCAAGTTCACCCCTGCCGCCGCGCCCGCCCTTCGCCCTGACCGATGTCGGCGCACGGCTTCCACCCAGCAAACCGACGCAATCGGGTATGAAGCCGGCAACAAAAAGGTCCGGTACGGCGCGCGAACCCGCACAGGCGAGTCAGGAGGGCCAGCACCGTTAAGCCACAGGACATCGGCAGCGCGAACAAGTGCGGCAATCACTCTACAAACAAATCAATCCGATTGAAATTATTCAAAAATCTCTTCCGGCGGACTTTGGCAAGAGTTTCAAAATCAAACTAAGTTTTAATCAAAACACCGTACAACTTAATAAAGTCAAGGCGCGCGCAGATTGACTCCCTCAACCCAAGAGTGATCCCGAGCGTGCACACTGAAAGGGCTGCGGGTGACCTTGAGCGAGACACGAAAAGCCTGCCCGCCGGATCAGACGAATACGCTTTTGCTCCGACTATCTGTCGTCAGCATTATTGCCATTGCACCGTTCCTCGCGAACAGCTTTCTGGAACAACATTTTACAACAGGTATGCTAGCGGCGGCAGTCGGAGGTATCTTCATCCTGAACGCGTGGACGATCTTTCGCCATGGCGACCAATCACCGAAACTCGGCTTATTTTATCTGTTCCCCTTCATCATCGGACTGCTCGGGTTGCTGATATATTATGACGGCATCACCGGCGTTTTCTGGTGCTATCCCGCATTAGTATCCGCGTATTTAATTTTGAAGAAACGCGCAGCTTACCTCACAAATGCGGCGATGTTTGCTGTCTTTGTTCCGCTCGTTTTGATCAGATTTGACCCCGAACAATCGGCGCGGGTCGTCGTAACCCTGATGATGGTGAGTTGTTTTTCCGGAGTTTTTGTTGATGTCATTTCCGGTCAACAGCAAAGGCTCAGATCGCAAAACGCGAACCTTCGTGCGGAGATCAATGATCGGATCAAAGTCGAAGCTGCACTCAATGCCGAGATGATCCTCCACCGTGAATCGGCTCAGGATCTAAAGTGGGCGTTGCACGAGGCCGATACGGCCAGCGAGGCGAAATCGCGCTTCCTCTCCGGCATGACACACGAACTGCGCACACCACTCAATGCAATCATCGGATTCGGCCAGATGCTCGATGGCCGCGGAGGCCCCATTACCGACGATCAGAAAGCCGAATATCTGAAGTACATTCTTGCAGGTGGTGACCGGCTTAACAGCCTGATCAATCAGTCCCTTGATCTTGCCGCTATCGAAGCAGGGAAAATGTCACTTAAAATCGAAGAGGTCAGTCCGCGAACCGTCATCAAACGTGCGATTAACGAGATTAGCGTGATTGCGGCCAAGCGCGGTGTCACGCTGCATGATGAAACCGGCGCGCAAACACTGCCGTGCGTGAACGCCGATCAGGGACGGATGATTCAAGTCCTCACCAACCTGCTAAGCAACGCCGTGAAGTATAACCGGGCAAACGGCTCGGTCAGAGTTTCTATCATCGAATACGCAGGGCACTTACGCTTTCTGATCGGCGATACAGGAACAGGAATACCGGCCCGGCGCAAAGACGAGGTGTTTGAAACTTTCAATCGTCTCGGCGCCGAAAGTTCTGGAATCGAAGGCAGCGGTGTCGGACTTTCGCTGACGAAAGAATTCGTTGAAATGATGGGCGGGGAAATCGGGTTTGAGAGTGTCGAGGGGCAAGGATCAACCTTCTGGTTCGATCTTCCCCGATCCGACATTCAGGTGAGAGAATGCCAAAGGAATCCCTCCTGCGCCAAGGCGATCTGACCGCCCGCCCGGGCGTCCTGCGCTAACATGTATTAACCGTAGGATGACTGCAACTGCGGTTTGTTCCGTACAATCCCGGCAGACAAAAAATTAAACTTCATAATATCAATATTCTAAGAGAATATCTTCATTACAATCTATGTAAATTTTTCCGTTTATTACGACAGGCGGTTAACCACATAACCCGCACATGCGTTTACCCTCCACACATTAAGGTTTCCGATTGTGGGGTGTCAGGACATGAATCATTCAATTGCTGTGGCGGGAACGGCAACGTTGATCTCAACGGCCCTTATGTCCGGCGCGTTGGCTTCCAGCCTCACAATAACCACCACCAATGGCGCAACCCTAGCCGTTCTGGATCGCCCGACAATCGAATCTATGGGAATGCGATCCGTTGAAACCGCCACACCCTGGACCGGCGGCCCTGCCCATTTTCAGGGCGTGCCGGTTGCGGATGTTCTGGCCCGCACAGGCGCGGGAGGCAGAAACGTAACCGCCCTTGCCTTTGACGATTACGCGGTCACCCTGACGGCCCAAACGATCGCACGATATTCCCCGATCATTGCCACCCGATTGAACGGCGAGCTCCTGACTTTGGACAACAAAGGACCGTTTTGGATCATCTTCGACTTTGACGATGTAAGCGAGGAGGCAGCCATCGAACTCCGGTCACTCGCCGTCTGGCATCTGATCGAATTTGAGGTGGAGTAAGCCCCGTGTCCATGGAAAGCACATTTGACCGCCTTCTGGCATTCGGCTCGATCATCATCCTTTCATTGCTGCTCGGTTTCGGCGCATTCACGTCAAGCCGTTCGGCCCAAATGGATGTCAGCCGCTCAAACGAGCTCGTCTTTGTTTCGTCGCGGATAATGAACAACATTGACGCTCTGCGTTTCGTTGCAAAGCAGGCTGCACTCAACGATCCCGCACTTGCAGAGGGCGACCTTTTGCGCCGATATCTCGTCACGCGCTCGCGCATCGGAATTTTCAACAAAGGCGAGTTGCACGAAATCAGCGACCCGGCGATCCAAAAATATATCGGGCAGCTTGCAGGCATCCTGAACAACATTTCAACAGTGATGAACGACGCACAGTGTGACAGCGCGTGTCGCGGAGAACGCCTGTTAAAGGAAACGCATCTCGCAAAACGCGTCGTCGCAAAATTGCAGGGTCGTGGACTGATCGTCGATGGACGTATGCGCCGCACGGTTGATGAATTCAACGCCTCGACAATATCACGAATCTTTGCAAGCAGCCTCGCCTTCACCGCCTTTGCCTGCATCCTTGCGTTTTACATGGCGCAAAAAAACGGCGCACTGCGCGCCCAGAAAATGCAACTTACAGAAAGCCAAAGGCGTCTTGTCGAGGTTGGACGATATCGCGGACAATTTCTGGCCGGTATGAGCCACGAATTCCGAACACCCCTAAATGCCATCAAAGGTTTCTCTCAACTGATCCTGATGTTAAAGGCCGACATGCCGCGCGAAAAACTGCTTGAGTATCTCAGCGATATCGAGAAATCCGCAGTTGACTTAGAGACAATGACCAACTCGATTCTCGATCTGTCAAAGATTGACGCCGGAAAGTTTGACCTCTTTGAAGAAACTACCGAGCTGGTGAACGTCTTGAACGATGTGAAGAAACAGTTCGGTGTCGGATTGCCGCTTCGTAGACTTAAGTTTGATTTACCCGAATCTATGAACGTCTATTGTGATCCCGCTGCCATCAAGCGGTGCGTTCAAAATCTCGTATCCAATGCACTGAAGTTTTCAGCGGATGATACACGCGTCATCGTTGCTGCGTCTATTTCGCCGGAAGGTTTGCAAATTAAAGTCACAGACCACGGTTGCGGCATCCCGCAGGAAGATCTCGACTCCGTTTGGAAAGTCTATTCACGGTCCAGTTATACACGCGGGTCCGATAAGCAGGGAACCGGATTGGGATTACCGATCATCAAGGCGTTGATCGACTCCCACGGCGGAACAGCAACACTCCGGAGCGAGGTCGGAGTCGGTACGGTGGTCACACTCACGCTGCCAAAGCATCGTCTTCGCAATCGGAATTCAGACATAAAGCTCGCCGCCTAACCTAAAGTTCCCGTCGCGCTTTTATCTCTCCCCAACGAAGCACCGCCTTTGCACCGAGGGAGGCGATGGGACGAGGCGGCAGGCGCGATGGCATCGGTTGCGCTGCGAATTCTGCCAGCGCATCTGATGAACCGCCCCCCGCCAACTCTGCGACCATCATGCCCGAATATGTCCCGCGCGCCGCGCCCAGACCATTCTGGCAACCCGCTGCATAAAGACCTGGTTCAACTTCACCAAAGGCACTTGAACCATTGCGGCTTAGGCACAAGAGCCCGCCCCAGCGATACGCCATCTCTACATTTGCCAACATCGGAAAACGCGCATGAAATGACCTGCTATGACTGCGGCCCATTTCAGAAACGGCATCTGCGCCCGCCTTGCGCGAGGGGTCCCACGTCACCCGGTTACGGATCACAATCCGCGTTCCACCGATACCGTTTATCTTCCGCACCGTCGTACCCATCGGATCAGCAGGCGTGAATCCCCAAACCGACTCTCCGCCAAGCAGCCGTTGTTCTGATGAGTCCAACGGACGTGTCATCGAGGCATAGAGAAAAATGTGCATCAGCCGCCGCCGAAAGAAGCCAAAGCTTTCGACATGGCCGTTGACTGTCAGAATAATTTTCGGAGTTTCTAACCGGCCATCGGGTGTTGTTGCGGTCCACGTCGATGCCCCGCGAGACAAATCCGTTACCGGCGAGCCCTCGAATATCTGAACGCCGTCGGCTGCCAAACCGGAGGCCATCTCGCGCGCAAACAACGCGGGCTGCAACATCGCGGTTCCGGGCGTGTATAATCCGCTGTGGTAATATCCCGACCCGCACAACCCTTGCATTTGTGTCGCATCCAAAAGCTCGTGCGCCTCGCCCATCTTTTTCAGATGAGCGGCATAGTCGTGATTGTGCCGGGTTCCCTTTTGCGTCGCCGCAGCATTGACCTTACCCGACCGCACGAACGTTTCAGGGGTGAAGCCATAATCCTGCGCGGCGGCGGCTACAAACGAGATCGCGTCACGGTTTTGTCCGGCTTCGGCGCGATCCTTGTCCAGTGCACCGGCATAGTCCTCGGAAACCAGATTATGCGGCAGGTCGATCATGAAGCCGGAGTTACGGCCCACCGGACCTTCGGCGATAGCGCGCGCATCCAGCAACGTGATGATGTCGGTCGGATGAAGCTGTCTCAATCTCCGCGCCGCTGCCAGGCCCGCAAAGCCCGCACCGATGATCAGCCAGTCCGTTGTCTGCGCACCCTCCAGCTTTGGATAGTGAGGGCCCTGCGGCAAGATCGAATCCCACGCCGCCGGACCCGGATCGTGCGGTAAGTGTGAAACCTTCATGGCAGACAAAGCTGCGCAGTTCGCGCAACGACGGCTTGTCCAATGCCACCCGCCGCACCCTTGAGCAGAATATTCTTTCCCGCGAACCGCATCAGTACGAATTATTCAGCGCATCTTCGGCGGGGATTTCCCGCTCGCGCCGTGCGATGTAATCTAGCAGGGCTTCGTTCACACCCTCTTCCAGTTTCGGTTCCTCGTAGGCTGCGAGTGTTGCACGGGCTGCTTCAAGGGCGCGGGTAGTTGCGTCTTTGGATCCATCCGCCACCCATTGTTCAATAGAATTATTGTCGAATAATTTAGGCATAAAGAACGCACTCTGAAATTTTTCCAGTGTATGCGGATGTCCGAGATAGTGCCCGCCGGGGCCAACATCGGGAATCGCCGAAAGCGCTTCGTCAAAATCGTCCCAGTTGATACCCTGCGCCATACGATAGCCCATCGCGCACTGCTCGGCGTCAAGCATAAACTTAGCGACCGAACAATGCATTCCCGCCTCGTTCCAACCCGCTGAATGCCAGATATAGTTCGCGCCGCTCATCAACACGGCCATCAGCGTCGTTGCACTCTCATATCCCGCTTGCGCGTCCAGTGTTTTCGCACCGCCCAGCGTGTTCGACGTGCGCCATGGCACGTCGTAATACCGTGCCATCTGTCCGATCATAAAATTCATCAGACTGATCTCGGGGGTTCCCGCCATCGGCGCACCGGACGCCATCGAAACGGTCGAGAGATAGTGACCGTAAATCGCCGGACATCCCTTCCGGACAACTTGCGTGTAAGCGAGGGCGGACAGAGCCTCGGCATTCAGTTGCGCAACGGCGGCAGCAGTCGAGGCAGGAGTATTGGCTCCGCCCAGGACGAACGGGCTGCACAGCACGGGCTGATTACGGCGGTTGAACGCACGCATCGCACCAAGCATGACTTCATCCCAAACCAGCGGCGAGTTCCCGTTGCAATTACCGGTAACGACCGTATGCGTTTCGAGGTAATCATCGCCAAACAGGACGCCGCACATATCAAGCACGTCTTCGGCATTCTTGGGCGAGGTCGTCATACCCATAAAGGTCTTGTCACTATGTTTCATTGACGAATAGGTAATCCGCAGATGACGATGCGAGATCGCATGATCCATCGGTTCGACAATGTGATGCGCGGAAGAATGCATCGCGGGCGACATATGAGCCAGCTTATGAAACATGCCGAGATCATCAAGCGTCGGCGGTCGGCGCACGTCGTCTAAATCGCGCATGTAGGGTGCGCCGGTCATCGGAATAAAAATCGACTTTGGACCACCGAGCTGAACCGTCTTTTCCGGGTCACGCGCGTGGAGCGTTATGTCGGACGGGATCGTCCTGATCAACGAGCGAACCAGATCTCGGTCGAGGTGAACACGGTCACCATCACGAATATCTGCGCCCGCTGCTTTCCAATCACGGATAGCTTCGTCATCACGAAAAACAACGCCGACATTTTCGAGAATATCCATCGAGGCCGCATCAATCTTCCCGACTTGCTCCGGCGACATCGGCTCGGTCAGTGGCAGGCCCCGCGTGAGGTGAGGCAACATCGTCTCACGCACATCAGCGCGCATCTCGCGCCGCGCACCCCTCCCACCCCGACGGGACTTTCCTTCGGCTTGAACACTCATCCCACATTGTCTCCGGATGCGGGATCGCTCAAGTCGATCCAGATGGTTTTCATCTCGGTGTATTGGTCATGGGCGTGAATGCCGTTGTCACGACCACCGAAACCGGATTGCTTATAGCCGCCAAACGGCGTCGAGATATCGCCTTCTCCATAACAGTTGATCGTCACTGTTCCGGCCCTGATGGCGCGTGCAGTTCGAATGGCGCGCTTGCCGTTGGCGGTGAAGATACTTGCGGTTAGCCCATATTCTGTATCGTTAGCCAGCGCGACGGCCTCGTCCAGTGAGGCGACGGTCAGAACCGAGAGAACAGGGCCAAAGATTTCTTCTCTCGCCAACTTGTGTTTCGCATCAACCTCAAAGATCGTTGGCGTGACATAAGCACCCTTGATCGTACCTCCGATCAGCGGCTTGGCTTTGGTCTTCAGATATCCCGCAACTTTTTTGCAGTGATCTTTGTCAATCAATGCCCCAAGGTGATTGGCGGGGTCGAGCGGGTCGCCGGTTTTCCAGTCCCGAACCCGCGCGACGATCCGTTTCATCAGATCGGCTTTGACCGCCTTGTGAACGATCAACCGTGAATTGGCCGAGCAGTTTTCGCCCATGTTCCAGAAAGCCGCGTTGACGACGTGTTCGGCGACAAGGTCGAGGTCTTCCGCATCGTCCAGAACGATCGCAGGGTTCTTGCCGCCGCACTCCAACACAACCTTTTTGAGGTTGCTGTCTGCCGCGTAGCGCAGGAACCGCCGGCCGGTTTCGGTCGATCCGGTAAACGACACCATATCCACATCACGATGCATTCCGAGCGGCTGACCGACCGATGGCCCGTCACCCGGCAGCACTTGCAAAACGCCCCGCGGCACACCCGCCTCCGCGGCGAGTTCCGCAACCCGCAAAGCGGTCAGCGACGTTTGCTCTGCCGGTTTGACGATGACCGAATTGCCGGCGGCCAGTGCGGGTCCGATTTTCCAAGCGAGCATCAGCAGCGGGAAATTCCAAGGTAAGACCGCCGCAACAACACCGACCGGCTCACGCACGATCATCGCAATGGCATCGTCTCCGGCGGGGGCGGTTTGGTCGTAGATTTTATCAGCCGCTTCGGCGTGCCATTTGATCGTATGGATCGTCTCGGGAATGTCGATCAGCTCGCAATCACGGATCGGCTTGCCGCTGTCGAGGCTCTCCATGACGGCAAGCTCGCGGCGATTACGGGTGATGAGTTTGCACAACCGGATCAGAACGTCTTTGCGTTCGGACGGGTGCAGTTTTGACCAATGGCCCTGATCGAACGCTTCGCGCGCTTTCTTAACGGCAAAGTCGACGTCTTTTGCATTGCATGCGGCAATTTCGCAGAGAGGCTTACCTGTCGCAGGGTTAACCGTCGTCAGCTTGGGTCCTTTACCCGCCTTGTACTTGCCGTCGATAAAGGCCGTGCGGGGAAAGTCGATCTCGGCGGCGATTGCCTGATACTCGGCGTGGGTTAGCAAATCGCTCATGCGTTATCTCCTCGTTCGATCGCGGCGAGTGCCGTGCTCATCGTGCGGATCACTTCTTCCAGCTCGCGCTTGTCGTCTTTGTTGAGCGGTTGCAGCGGGCGGCGCGGCGGGCCGCATTCGATGCCGCGCATGGTCAGGCCGTGCTTGATGCACTGAACAAACTTGCCGCCCTGCTCCAGAACCCGCATCAGCGGCAGCATTGCAGACATGATCGCGCGGCCCTTGGTAAAGTTCCCCTCGACCGCACAAGCCTGATACATTTGGAGGTGCGCTTCGGGGGCAAAGTTTGATCCGGCACAGACCCACGACCGCGCCCCCCAGGCAAAGAACTCCAGCGCCTGATCGTCCATGCCGCAACTCAGCGCGATATGCGGATAATCTCGCGCCAGCATGTGCAGGCGGTTCACATCACCCGAGCTTTCCTTGATCGCACAAAAATTGGGAGACCGGCCGAGACGATCCAGCGTCTCCTCATCCATGTTCACGCACATCCGACCCGGATAGTTGTAGAGCATCGCGGGCAGGTTGGCGGCGCGGTCGATGGCGAGGCAATGCAGCGCGATCTCGCGCCCGGTCGGATATGCGTAGGGCGGGGTTGCAATCAGCAACGCATCGGCACCGATCTCTTTTGCGGCCTCGGCATAGACGATGCTGTCTTCTGTTCGGATGGCGCCGGTGCCGACAATCATCGGCAGGCGGTTGCCGATGATCTTTTTCGCGAGACGCATCATCTGGATGCGCTCGTCGGTCGTCTGTGCGTAATACTCGCCCGTGGTCCCTGCGATAATGAGACCGTGAACCCCCGCACCGATCAGAAATTCTATCGCCTCGGCGAAACGCTCGCGGTTGATCGAGTGGTCGTCATTATGAGGTGTGACGACGGGTGTGTAGATGCCTTCAAACTGCATCGCGAACCTCTTCGGCAGTATCGTGGGGATTTACAGGCAAAGGGTCGGGCCGGACGTACCGTTCGATACGGTCGCGGGACAGTGCCCAATGATCGAGTGCCAATTCGACAGCCCGAGACGGCAGGCGTGCTTCGAAGGCGTCGATCATGTCGTCATGCTGATCGCAGGCAGTTTGGATAAGCGCCTGTTCGGCCTTGCTGCGCGCGGCGTAAAAGGTTTGGCTCATGCGGGTATGGTCGATCAGCAACCGCTGTAGACTGGGCGACAGATACGGGTTTCCCGCCATACTCCCGATCATCTCGTGCAGCTTGTGGTTTGATATCGCCATGTCACGCGGCTTAGCGGTCTCGACAGCAGCGCGGAAACTCTTCTGAACGGCCCGCAATGCGGCGATCTTTTCGGGTACAGCATTTTCGGCAGCCAACCGGGCGACCGACGCATAAATCATAGGCGCGGTCTGAAAGAAATTACGCATCGTCTCGATGTCCATCGACGAAACGCTCACGCCCCGGTTCGGTTGGATCCGCGCGTAACCCTCGCCCGCCAAACGGTGGAGAATTTCACGCAAGGGCGTGCGCGAGACACCATAAGCCTCGCACAGCGTCGCCTCGTCCAGCACGCTGCCAGGCGCGATATCGAGTTGAAGGATGCGTTGCCGCAAAGTGTCGAGCAGGTCTGATTTCGTTATCTTCGGCATTCGGAACCCATGGTTGCTTTAGATTGTGTACAATCTGTATTTTTTAACTTCAACCACAGAACCGACATCCATACGTCGCAAATTGAGAGTCATCTTGATCGGGTAAACTGAGACTTCGGAGGCCAAATAGCGGCTGACAGCTGTCACCGACCAAAGACAGCAGCCATTCTATAAGCTGTATTTATTTTTTCGAAGCCCGGCCCGGCCATTAGCTTAAGACACTATTTTTACTCGATTTAATCTCTCGTGATAGATTCGAAATTCTATCAAAGATTGCACATCAGTGCTCACAGTCAGCAGCAGCAATGCGCTTTTATCAGCAACCGGCCAGCCACGGCACGTTCATTGCGGATTAGTTAACCAGCTCGGATGTCCGGCACTGCTTTTTTGCCCCCTGTGGTGTCGGACATACCGATCTACCAGACGAACGCGACCTGTTGAGATGAGAGCGTTTCATGCCGCTCTCATCCGACCCTTCCACCGCCTCGCTTTAAG
>CALGNW010000344.1 GCA_937958345.1 uncultured Neomegalonema sp.
CAAGCTGTTGAGCATCGACGACCGGAAATGGCTGGATGAAGAGTTCATGTCCGCCGTTTTTCCGGTGCTGTCGCCGCTGGCGATTGATCCGGCGCATCCCTTTCCGTTCGTGCCGTCCAAAAGTCTTGCGATGGCGTTGCATCTGCGGCGACGGGGGCATGATGCGGAATTGTCGGCGCTGACGATTATCCCCTCGCAGATCGACCGGTTCACCCGCCTGCCGGAACCCGAGGGGTCTACTCTGGTGCGCTTTGTTGCGCTGGAGGACATGATCAGCCTGTTCCTTGACCGGATTTTCCCCGGTTACGAGGTGATCGGCAAGGGTCTGTTCCGCGTCCTGCGCGATTCGGATATCGAAATCGAGGAAGAGGCCGAAGACCTTGTGCGCGAGTTTGAAACCGCGCTGAAACGCCGCCGCAGGGGCGAGGTGATCCGGCTGAAGGTCAGTGCCGATACGCCGCCCGCCCTGCGCGACTGGATCGGGCGCGAGTTGCGTGTCGGACCGGCGGATATTGTCGATGTGTCGGGCATCGTCGGTGTCGCGGATCTGGACAAAATGATTGTTGATGACAAACCGCACCTGCGCTGGACGCCCTATACCCCGCGCCAGCCGGAGCGGTTGAAGGATTTCGACAACGATATTTTCGCGGCGATCCGCAATAAGGATTTTCTGCTGCATCACCCGTATGAGACGTTTGACGCGGTTGTGCAGTTTCTGAGGCAGGCGGCGCGCGATCCTGACGTTGTGGCCATCAAGCAGACTTTGTACCGCACATCATCGCAAAGCCCGATTGTCGAGGCGCTGTGCGAGGCGGCGGAACTGGGCAAACAGGTCACGGCGGTTGTCGAGCTGAAGGCCCGTTTTGACGAGGCCGCGAACATTGTGCAGGCGCGGCAGTTGGAACGCGCGGGGGCGCAGGTTGTTTACGGATTTATTGACTGGAAAACCCACGCCAAGATGTCATCGGTTGTGCGCCGCGAGCAAGGCAAGCTGGTGACCTATACCCATTTCGGGACCGGCAACTACCACCCTATCACGGCCAAACTGTATACTGACCTGAGCTATTTCACCGCCGACACGACGCTGGCGCGGGACGCGGGGCGGATCTTTAATTTCGTGACCGGATATGCCGAACCGCGCGATCTGGAAAAGGTGGCCGTGTCGCCGCTGACGCTGAAATCGCGTCTGCTCGAACATCTGGACGAAGAGGTTGCGCATGCGCGGGCGGGGCGTCCGGCGCAGGTTTGGGCAAAAGTTAACTCGCTGATCGAGGCCGATATTGTCGATGCGCTGTACCGTGCGTCCCAGGAGGGCGTGAAGATTGATCTGGTCGTGCGCGGTATTTGCGGGCTGCGGCCCGGCGTGTCCGGCTTGTCGGAAAACATCCGCGTCAAAAGCGTGATCGGGCGATTTCTGGAACATTCGCGGATTGTGTGCTTTGGCGCGGGCGGCGGTCTGCCGGGAGACAACGCAAAGGTGTATATTTCGTCCGCCGACTGGATGGACCGTAACCTGAACCGGCGGGTCGAGACGCTGTGCCCTGTCGAGAACAAAACCGTCCGGCGGCAGATTATTAATCAGGTTATGGCCGCAAACCTGCGCGATGAGGCCAATTCATGGATATTGCAGGCGGATGGCAGCTATATTCACGGCAATCACGCGCTGGCGGCGGGCGAGCGGCCATTTGACTGTCACGAATTCTTCATGCGCTATCCCAGCCTGTCTGGGCGGGGCCGTGTGGGAACCGATGACGTGCCGAACCTGTTTGAAAATCGCGCTTAACGCTTGCGCCCTGCCGGTGCGAAGATTTGCGCCGAAGCTTAACCGTTCTTTTTTACCGGTCCTGTGAGGATCGTTTCTTGATGCAGCGGTCAGACCGTCTTACGCTTTTGCGACATTCAAGGAGATTGCCATGACGCCCTTCGTGAAATCGATTTTTCTTGCTACGGCGCTGGCCACTGCCGGATCTGCCGCTCTTGCCGCCGAGGATGCCGCGGCGATGTGCGATGCGATGGCGGGCTCGCCTGATGATCTGGACATGCCCGAAGGCGCGGCGGGAATCACCTATGAGGCGCTGGACCCCACCGAGGAGGCCGAGCAGGCATGCCGTGATGCGATAGCGGAGTATCCGGGGGCGCGGCGCTTTTATACAAGTCTGGGGCGGATTTATTCGAAACGCGGCGAGTATGGACTCGCGGTTGACGCCTATCGCGCCGCCCATGGACGCGGTAGCGCCGTCGCCGCAAACAACCTCGGCTCGATGTATGTGAGCGGACAGGGCGTCGTGGCGAACGAACAGCGCGCGACGATGTATTTCCGCCGCGCGGCGAACCGGGGTCTGCCCTTTGCGATGCTGACCATGGCGGCGCGGTCGCGGGTCGGGCTGGGCATGCCGGAAAACCGGTATATGTCGGTTTTCTGGTACGAGCGGGCCTATGAGGCGGGAGATGCGGGCGCGGCCAATGACCTTGGCGTGATGTATCAGCAGGGCATGGGAGTGCGCGAGGATGATGCACGCGCGCTGGAACTGTTCGGCGAGGCGCTACGCCGTGATCCCGGCAATGCGCTGGCCGCCTATAACATCGCCGAGGCCTATGAGACCGGCGAGGGTGTGCCCGTCGATCTGGGCTGGGCGCGCGCATATTATGTGCTTGCCTATGAGGCCGGCGATGCCGATGCCGCCGCTGAACTCGGGCGCTTTCATGCCGAGGGGCTTGGCACGGTTGCCGACCCCGCGATTGCCGCCGAATGGTATGCGCTGGGTGCGGTTGACGGGTCGCTGATCGGGACCGTCAATCTGGCCGATGCCTATGCGACCGGTACGGGCGTCGAGGCCGATGGCGGCACGGCGGAGATGCTGTATGAAACCGCGCTGGACCTGAAGCCGGACGATCAATGGCGCGATTATATTCTGGATCGTATCACGGCACTGTCGGACGGTGTGCCGATTGCGAAGCCGGAAACCACCGAATGAAAGTAATGCCATGACTGCGGGCAGCCCGTTTCTTAGCAAGGTCGAACCGACCTGTCCCGACGACCTGATCCAACGGGCCTTGCAGTATGCGCCGCCGCGTATTGCGATTGCCCGTGCCGGTGCGCCGGCACCCATGGAGGCCGCACAGGATGCGACCGGGGCCGGGGTGATGATTCCGGTTTTCGTCGGCGAGCGCGACCGGATCGAGCGCGAGGCTGCCGCGCTGAACTGGGATATTTCCGGTTATGATCTGATCGAAGCCGAGGGCGAGGACGGGTCGGCCATGGCGGCGGCATCCGCCGTCCGCGCGGGCGATGCCGATGTGCTGATGAAGGGGCATCTGCACACCGACAGCTTTATGAAGGCCGCGATCAACCGGACTCACGGTTTGCGGACCGACAAGCGTTTTGTGCATATCTTCCATATGTCCGCACCCGATGGCGGAAAGCCGCTGCTGATTTCCGACGCCGCCGTGAACGTCACGCCCAGCATGACGACGCGGCAGGATGCGATCCGGCTGGTCGTTGATTTGTCCCGGCGACTGGGAACAGCGCGCCCGCGTGTCGCGATTTTATCGGCGACCGAGACGCCGATTGACGCGGTTCCGTCGAGCGTCGAGGCGCGCGAGTTGGCGGAGTGGGCCGCCGCGAACATTCCCGACGCCGACGTGCGCGGACCGCTGGCGATGGACCTGATCCTGTCGGGCGAGGCCGCAGCGACAAAGGGAATGGCCGATGATCCGGTGGCCGGTCAGGCCGATGCCGTGATCGTGCCGGATATTGTTTCCGGCAATGCTCTGTTCAAGACATTGGTTTATGTCGGCAGCGCCTGTGCGGCGGGCGTTGTTATGGGCGGGTCCGCGCCGATCCTGCTGACCAGTCGCGCCGACCCGCCGGCGGCACGGCTGGCATCCGCCGCGCTTTCACAAATTTTATGTGCCAAGCCAAAGGCGGGCTGATCCCGCGCAAGACATCCACCGAAAACAGCGGCCCTGACGGATCAGAGCCGCTGCGATGGTGTCGTTCGGCGTTGCACGCAACTATCCTGTAACTTTGACTAAGACAGTTGCGGCGGACAGGCTGTGCTTAGCTGTCCTTTTGGGTTTCGATCTCGGGCTGGGTGACAACATCGCCGCCATCCGACGTGATCTCGCCCGTTGATGCGTCGGTTTCAAGCACGTCCATGCCGTTGGTCAGCTCCATTTCGGTGAGCATGCCGTCGCCGTTCTGGTCTGCCTCGGTAAAGTCGAACTGACTAACGCGCGGTGCGGCAGCCGACAATTCGTCATAGGACAGCATCATATCGCCGTCGGTATCCATCAGCGTAAAGCGGGTCTCTTCGGCCTTTGGCACGATGACAAGATCAACTGCTGCCGGTGCGAGAATGACGTCGTCCGCGTCAAGATCGAGGGCGTCAAAGTTGTTTGTCATCTCTGTTTCCGAGATGCCGCCATCGCCGTTTTGATCGACTGCGTTGAAGTCGAAGAGGCTGGCGGAGGGGAGTGCTGCGGACAGTTCTTCCCACGTTACAGCGTTGTCACCATTCGCATCGACAACAGCGAAAGTCGGTGCGGCAGCAAAGGCCGACGTTGCAAAGAGGGCAAGCGTTGCGGCTGGAATAAGAGTGCGTTTCATCGTGCTTCTCCTTGGTTTATTTGACACGACAACCGCCGTGTCATCCATGCAGCACCAATGAAAAACCGCTGAAAGAGTTCCTGACGTTTTCCTGATTTTTGTAGAATTTTTTTTGGAACAAAAACGACGGTCCGCCCGCGTGATGCAGACGGACAACCGGTTCCGTGGTGATCCGATAGAGTGCGGCGCGCGTCGTTTTCCGGCGGGGGACCTAAACTGTCCGATGGGCCGCGAGGACGGCCTCGGCCTTATCGAGACCGGTTGTCAGATTGTCGAACATTTCGTTGATGTCGTCTTCGCTGACAATCAGCGGCGGGCAGAAGGCGACCGCATCTCCCGGCAGTGGACGCCCGAAAGTGCCTGCCTCCATCGTGTGCTGATACACTGTCGGCGCGGCCTTTGCCGTTGGTGCAAACTGCTCGCGGGTTTCTTTGTTGGCGACAAGTTCAATGGCCCCGATCAGACCCGTACAGCGCGCCTCGCCCACCAGAGGGTGCGCGGCGAGGGCATCATAGCGTTCCCTGAACAGCGGCGCGACGGATTGCACATGGCCGAGGATATCGCGCTCCTCATAGATTTTGAGAGTCTCCAGCGCCACCGCCGCACAAACGGGATGGCCGCCATAGGTCATGCCGATGCCGAAGACGCCGTGCTTGGGGCTGTTCTCGGCAATGGCCTCGTAAACCTTTTCGCTAATCAGCGTTGCGCCGATGGGAAGATACGCC
>CALGNW010000345.1 GCA_937958345.1 uncultured Neomegalonema sp.
CGAAGTATATTTCGCGACCAACAGTTCGTCACTCTCGGATGCGGCCCGTGAAACACTTCGGAAGCAAGCCGCATGGCTGAATGTGCACCCCAATGTCATTGCGACTGTTGAGGGCCACGCAGATGAACGCGGAACGCGCGAGTACAACCTTGCGCTCGGTGAACGCCGGGCGAGTGCTGTGCGAGGATACTTTACCGCTCTCGGGATCGCGGGCGATCGCATCAGAAAAATCTCCTACGGCAAAGAGCGCCCCTCGGTAACAGGTTCGAACGAAGCCGCATGGCGTAAGAATCGGCGGGCGGTCACAGTATTGGAGCCGAACCAGCAACGTGTGTCCGGCCTCGCAGAAGACCAGACTTTGCTTGGGCCTGCGCCTTTCGAGACATCCGTCGATTCATTGCTCAACGATCCGATTTTGAACGATTTACCGTCCGGCGATCCGCTTCTGAACGACCCGCTACTCAATGACCCGCTTCTGAACGATCCTCTGCTCAACGACATCTGACACCCGGGGCAAAGTTCAGTTTCGGCAAGAAAACGAAGAATTGAGGCACAAATCATGAGAGCTGGGACGCTTGCAATTTATGTGGCGGCAATGGTTGTTGCCTCCCTCCCCGCGCGCAGCGAGACATTGTATGATGCGATGCGCGACGCCTATTATTACAACCCGTCCGTGGAGGCTGCCCGTTCCAATTTGCGCGCGCTGGGCGAGAATGTTCCAATCGCAAAATCGGGTTTTCTGCCGACGCTGACCTTTCAGGGACGGCAGAGCATCAATCAGCGCCTGACGGAACGCAGCAGGCAACCTTCGAGCTCGTCCCGACCTTTGACAGGTGATCTGACGGGCAACCTGAACCTCTATGATGGCGGAGAGACAGCGAACCTCGTGAGCCAGGCAGAGGCAAATGTTGAGGCTGCTTATGCGGACCTGAGCGCGACCGAGCAGCAAACCTTACTTACCGCCGTAGAAGTCTTTTTCGACGTTCTGCGAGACAAAGAAATTCGGGAGCTGACCCGCAAGAATCTGGCGAACCTGAAAGAAGAATTAGTCGCGAGCAAAGTGAGGTTTGAGGTCGGTGAGGTTACCCTGACAGACGTCGCACAGACCGAATCTCGTGTTGCCGCGGCCAACGCCAATCTTATTCAAACCGAAGGCAATCTTCGTACGAGCGCCGCCCGTTACCGGGCCGCGGTCGGGCGCTTGCCGACCGGCCTGGAGGCGCCAAGCACCTTACCCGCGACACCGAAGACGCTCGGAGCCGCCGAAACGGATGCAATCGCTACGCAACCGAGCATCCGGGCCGCGCGCGCCAGTGAACGGGCTTCCGTTTACGCGATCCGTGCTGCGATTGCGGGCAAATTGCCGACATTGAATTTGCAAGGATCCGTTTCCGGCTCGCTGTCGGACAGTATCATAGGGGACAGTTTTTTCTCTAATGACAGCGACGATACGCGCAGTGCGTCCGTCGGTCTTTCGCTGACACTGAATGCACCAATTTACCAAGGCGGGCGCGTCGATGCGCAGGTTCGTCAAGCACGGCACCGGGCAAGCCAAGCACGGGCGCAATACCACGACGCCGTCCGAAACGTGCAGCGAAATGTCAACGTGTCATGGCAAACGCTCGTAACAGCACGTGGCAGCATCGCTGCGGGCATAGAACGTGTACGGGCAGCACAAATCGCCTACGAGGGCGTCAGCGAAGAATTGCGGGTCGGTTCGCGGGCGACCATCGACGTCCTGAATGCCGAGGCCGAGCTTCTGAATGCGCAAATTGCGCTGGTACAGGCAACACGCGGATTAAATGTTGCCGCCTACACCTTGCTCGCTTCGATAGGTCGCCTTGATCCTGAATCTATGGGCCTGAAACAACCTATAGATGCTGACGCTGATCCGACGATTTTCAGCGCGCCGGTCTCATACGGGTATCCGAAAGACACGCAGACCGCTTGGCGCTTCCCTTGGCGCCCTTAGTTATTTTCAGATTGTATAGACGAAAAAATCAATAACCATTTAATCTAAAAGGTATATTTAATAAAGAATAATTAAGTTGGTGGCCGCCTCTCTAATTTTCTCATTCAAAATGCGCCATCGTTCTTGATCAAACTGCGCCTTCGCTCTTAGGGTCGATAAACATATTTTTTACGATGCAGAAGTTATCCGTGACGCTGGAAAGAATTGCTGCGGTGTAGAGGTGAAGATGACGAACGACGCAGGACAAAACGACTCCTTTAGTGACCAAACTTTCGGAAGCTTGGAATCGCTGATTGAAGCCAGCCGGGAGATTATCGCGACCAGTCGCAAAGTCAGTTCCAGTCGGGATAACGTTACCCTTCCGAAAACTCCAAACAGCGCGGCTTCTGATTGAAGTTCCAATCGTAACATTACCATCCGCGATGACCGTACGACTCCGTCGCTTTACCTCAGCGCAAGCCGCAATCCTGCCGCGGCCACAAGCGGACAAAGCGGAAGGCACGCAAGCGTAATCGCTCCCAAAAGCATTAAATACGGCGCAGCATCCAACCCGCTCGCCGCTGAATTACCGGCAAGCGCCCCCAATATCAGCGTGGGCACATAAAGTGGCAAGACAAGCACTGCCGTCAGTACACCGCCGCGCCGCATCCCTGACGTCAACGCCGCGCCAATCGCCCCAATCAAGCTTAAAGCGGGCGTACCAAGCGCCAACGCCGCGATCATTGGTCCGTAGGCAGCAGCAGGCATGTTTAGCGTAATCGCCATAATTGGCGCAGCAATCAGCAACGGCAAACCGGTCGTCAGCCAATGAGCCATACACTTCGCCAAAACCGTGACCTCTAAAGGTAACGGTGAAAGCGAAAGCAAATCCATTGATCCATCCTCGACGTCAGCCTGAAACAGTCGGTCCAGCGTCAACATGCAGGCGAGTAGCGCCGCTATCCATAACATCCCCGGCGCGATAACGCCCAACAATTCCGGCTTCGGCCCCACGCCGAAAGGAACCAGAACAGCAGCGATCACAAAAAAGGCTACACCCAAAGCACCGCCGCCGCCCGTACGAAACGCCAGCGCCAGATCACGGCGGACCATCGTCCCAAACGCGTTTGTCACCACGCATCACCCGACAAAACAAGATCATCCGCAGAAACCGAACCCTCACCACCCACCGGAACAAAATCCGCAGGATCAAGCCTCTTCGCCTCCGGGATGTTGAGGTCGATATGAGTCGCCGCGACGACGATACCACCACTCGCGCAGCGCGCCCGCGCGAGTGCCGCAACACGCGCTGAAGATTCAGCGTCCAGAGAAACTGTCGGTTCATCCAGCAGCCACAGAGGCCGCTCGATCAATGCAAGTCGCGACAGTCCCAAGCGACGCCGCTGGCCGGCCGACAAGGTTCTGACGTGATGACCCGCGAGCCGCTCCAAACCTAAAGCTTCGAGCGCGAAAGGAACTTGCGATGATGGCGCGCCGTAGATCTCTGCCCAAAAAAGCAACGTTTCCGTAACCGTCAAAGCGGTCTTC
>CALGNW010000346.1 GCA_937958345.1 uncultured Neomegalonema sp.
ATTGAAAAGCTGCGCCAGAAACTGGCCAAGTTCACGGACAGCGAGCTGCACCTGAACATCGTTGAGGTTCGCAAGCCGGAGATCGACGCACAACTGGTTGCCGAGAATATCGCGCAGCAGCTCGAGCGCCGTGTTTCGTTCCGCCGTGCCATGAAGCGCGCGGTTCAGAACGCTATGCGCATGGGCGCGTTGGGTATTCGTGTTAATGTCGGTGGTCGTCTCGGCGGTGCCGAGATTGCCCGGACCGAATGGTATCGTGAGGGGCGTGTTCCGCTTCATACGCTGCGTGCCGACGTTGATTACGCGACTGCCGAGGGCCATACGGCTTATGGTGTGTGCGGCGTCAAAGTCTGGATCTTCAAGGGCGAAATTCTTGAACATGATCCCATGGCGCGTGATAAGCGTGCGGCTGAAATGCAAGAGGGTGGTCGCCCCGGTGGTGGTGGACGTCCCGGCGGTGGCCGTGGCCCGCGCCGCGATCGCGACTGAGGAGTAGGGTATGCTACAGCCAAAACGCACTAAGTACCGCAAGGCCCACAAGGGCCGGATTAAGGGCGAGGCCAAGGGTGGTGTCGACCTGAACTTCGGTTCGTTCGGTCTGAAGGCTCTGGAGCCTGAGCGTGTTACCGCACGCCAGATCGAGGCCGCACGTCGCGCAATGACGCGTTACATGAAACGTCAGGGCCGTGTGTGGATTCGCATTTTCCCTGATGTGCCTGTCTCGAAAAAGCCTACCGAAGTCCGTATGGGTAAAGGTAAAGGCTCCGTCGAGTTCTGGGCGGCAAAAGTTAAACCCGGTCGGATCATGTTTGAGATTGACGGGGTTACGGAACCTGTTGCACAAGAAGCCCTCCGACTCGCGGCGATGAAATTGCCTGTGAAATGTCGGTTTGTTGCACGGACGGATTGGTAAACGGGAGCACCCTGTAATCGGGGTGCGTCTCGTCTTTGTCTTTGGAAGGACGCCGCGATGAGCGCTGCGGAGCTACGTGATAAGACGCTGGATCAGCTCCGTGAGGAGCTTGTCACGCTGAAGAAAGAGCAGTTTAACCTGCGTTTTCAGGGTGCGACCGGCCAACTGGAAAATACCTCGCGCGTGCGGACGGTTCGTCGTTCGATTGCGACTGTACTGACGGTATTGAATGAAAAGGCTCGCGATGCCGCGAGCGCCGCGTAAGGCGGGAGAGGGTCTGAGATGCCGAAGAGAATTCTTCAGGGAACGGTTGTCAGCGAAAAGAACGACAAAACTGTCGTTGTGAGTGTTGAACGGCGTTTCCGCCATCCGGTGCTGAAAAAGACGATCCGGAGCTCGAAGAAATATCATGCCCATGATGCGGCGAATGCCGCAAAAGAGGGTGAGATTGTCCGCATTCGCGAATGCGCGCCGATTTCGAAATTGAAACGCTGGGAGCTTGTGTCCGACTCGGCTGAGTAAGTCACATTCTACCGGCTCTGTGAAACCGGTCCCGATCCGATAAGGTGATGGGGCCAGGTCTGGAGGCCTACAATGATCCAGATGCAGTCCAACCTGACGGTTGCTGATAACAGCGGCGCTCGCCGCGTTCAGTGCATCAAGGTTCTTGGCGGTGCAAAACGGCGTTACGCTCACGTTGGTGACGTAATTGTTGTTTCCGTCAAAGAAGCTATTCCGCGCGGTCGTGTTAAAAAGGGCGAGGTCCGTAAGGCCGTCGTCGTTCGCACCCGCAAGGCGATCCGCCGTCCCGATGGCACGGTCATCCGCTTTGATACCAATTCCGCCGTTTTGCTGAATAACCAGAACGAGCCGATGGGTACGCGTATCTTTGGCCCGGTTCCCCGTGAACTGCGTGCGAAGAACTACATGAAAATTATATCGCTCGCGCCGGAGGTGCTCTGATGGCTGCTAAGCTTAAGAAGGGCGACAAAGTCGTTGTTCTGACTGGCCGCGATAAGGGCCAGGAAGGTGAGATCGAGCAGGTATTTCCTGCCGAGGGTCGTGCAATCGTAAACGGCGTGAACACGCGCGTCCGGCATACGAAGCAAAGCCAGTCGTCGCAAGGCGGACGGATTGCCAAGGCATCGCCGATCCAGCTTTCGAACATTGCGCTTGTTGATCCGAAAGACGGTGGTCCGACGCGTGTCGGTTTTAAAATGGAAGACGGCAAGAAAGTCCGTTTTGCCAAGAAGTCGGGGGAAGTGATCGATGGCTGATGGTTCCGCTTACATCCCGCGCCTTCGTGCGCATTATGACAACGAGATCCGCGCTAAGCTGAAGGCCGAGTTCGGCTTTACGAACGACATGCAGATCCCCAAGCTTGAGAAAATCGTTCTCAACATGGGTGTCGGTGATGCCGTTCAGGACACCAAGCGCGTGAAAGCAGCCGCCGCCGAGATGGAACTGATCGCAGGTCAGAAGCCCGTCACGACGCGCGCGAAAAACTCGATTGCCGGTTTTAAGGTTCGTGAGGGCATGCCCCTCGGTGTAAAGGTGACACTGCGCGGAGCGCGGATGTACGATTTCCTTGACCGCCTGATCACCATTGCCATGCCGCGTATCCGAGATTTCCGCGGCGTGAAAGATACGAGCTTTGATGGTCGTGGCAACTATGCCATGGGCATTAAAGAGCACATCATCTTCCCGGAAATCGAGTACGACAAGGTCGACAAGATCCGGGGCATGGACATCATTATCTGCACAACGGCGACCGACGACGCGCACGCTCATGCGTTGCTGCGTGAGTTCAACATGCCGTTCCCGAAACGTGACGGGGGAGAAAGCTGACATGGCTAAAGACGGAACAATCCAGACGCAGCTGAAGCGCGAGCGTCTCGTTGCAAAGTACGCTGAAAAGCGTGCGGCGCTGAAAGCCATCGCGAATGACGAGTCGGTGTCGGCTGAAGAGCGTTTTGCTGCGCGGTTGAAGCTCGCTGAGCTTCCGCGCAACTCGGCGCCGAACCGCCTTCGTAACCGTTGTCAGGTTTCAGGTCGCCCTCGCGGGTATTACCGGAAGCTGAAAATGTCGCGTATCGCACTGCGCGAGCTCGCCAGCCAGGGTTTGATCCCCGGTATGACGAAGTCGAGCTGGTAAGGGGGATCGAAAATGCCATTCATTAACGATCCAGTCGGCGATATGCTGACCCGTATCCGTAACTCGCAGATGCGCGGTAAATCGACGGTCCGCACGCCGGCGTCGAAACTGCGCGGTTGGGTGCTTGATGTCCTCAAGTCCGAGGGCTTTATTCGCGGCTATGAAGCGGTGAAAGACGGCAACCACGACGAGTACGAGATTTCGCTGAAATACTACGACGGCGAGCCGGTTATCCGCGAGCTTAAGCGTGTATCGACTCCCGGTCGCCGCGTTTACAGCAACGTGAAAGACATGCCGCGTGTTCGTAACGGCCTCGGCGTGACGATCCTTTCGACACCCAAAGGTGTGATGTCGGATGCGAACGCACGTGAAGCCAATGTCGGGGGCGAGGTGCTGTGCACGGTCTTCTAATCGAAGAAGACCAGCGAGCATCCGGAAAAGAGAGAATTTACTATGTCCCGAATTGGAAAACAGCCGGTTGAAGCGCCGAAAGGCGTCGAGATCAAGGTGAACGGCCAGACCGTTGAAGCCAAGGGCCCGAAGGGTCTGCGCAGCTTTACGTGTCCGAGCGAGGTTACCGTGTCGCTCGAAGACGGCGCGATCACCGTAAAGCCTGCCGATGAGAGTAAACGAGCGCGCCAGATGTGGGGAATGTCCCGCACTCAGGTCGCGAACTGCGTGACCGGCGTCAGCGACGGCTTTCAGAAAAAGCTTGAGATCACCGGTGTTGGTTATCGTGCCGCCGTTCAGGGCAAAGTCCTGAAATTGTCGCTCGGTTACTCGCACGACGTTGACTTCAAAATCCCCGAGGGTATTGAAGTGAAAACGCCGAAGCCGACAGAGATCGAAGTATCCGGTATCGACCAGCAGCTGGTCGGTCAGGTCGCAGCCAACATTCGCGAATGGCGTAAGCCCGAGCCTTACAAAGGCAAAGGTATCCGCTATTCCGACGAATATATCTTCCGTAAGGAAGGCAAGAAGAAGTAAGGGCCGGAACAATGGCGAATACAAACCAAGCAGCCCTTGCGCGCCGCCGTCTGCGCGTCCGCAACCGGCTCAAGAAGGTGGCTACGGGCCGCCCGCGTCTCAGCGTTTTCCGCTCGGGCCGCAATATCTACGCGCAGGTTATCGACGACAAGCAAAGCCGCACCTTGGCGGCCGCTTCGACGCTCGACAAGTCGTTGTCGCTCAAGGGTGTCGCGACGGTCGATGCTGCGGCAAAGGTCGGTGCGCTTGTTGCTGAACGTGCCAAGGCTGCCGGTGTTGAAGATGTTGTCTTCGACCGTAGCGGTTATCTCTTTCATGGCCGGGTCAAGGCCCTTGCCGAAGCCGCGCGTGAAGCCGGTCTGAAATTCTAGGGAGACGGGCTCATGGCACGTAGAGATAGAGAAGAAGAGCAGTCCGAATTCGCGGATCGCCTTGTCCACATCAACCGTGTGGCAAAGGTCGTGAAGGGCGGACGTCGCTTTGGCTTCGCCGCGCTGGTTGTTGTCGGCGACCAAAAAGGCCGCGTCGGTTTCGGCAAGGGTAAAGCACGCGAAGTGCCCGAGGCGATCCGCAAGGCGACCGAACAGGCAAAAACCAAGATGATCCGTGTTCCTCTGCGTGAGGGCCGGACGCTGCACCACGACACGAAGGGCCGTTGGGGCGCTGGTAAAGTCGTGATGCGCTCTGCCCCTGAGGGTACGGGTATTATCGCGGGTGGTCCGATGCGTGCGGTGTTTGAAATGCTCGGCATTCGTGACGTTGTCGCGAAATCGACCGGTTCGCAGAACCCTTACAACATGGTTCGCGCGACGATCGAAGGCCTGCAGAGCGAAAGCAGCCCGCGTCAGGTTGCGGCGCGCCGTGGTCTGAAGGTTGCCGATATCCTTGGTCGTCGTCAGGACGGTTCGACTCAGGCTGCTGATGCGGCTGCTCCGGAAGCAGAGGAAACGGCAGATGCCTAAGATTACCGTAAAACAGATCGGTAGCCCGATCCGTCGCCCGCAAATTCAGCGTGATACGCTGAAAGGTTTGGGCCTGAATAAAATGCACCGCACCCGCGAGCTGGAAGACAGCCCTGAAGTGCGCGGTATGATCCGTAAGATCCCCCACCTTGTGGAGATCGTGAGCGAGGGCTAAGTCCCTCTCTCGGTTAGTTTGAAGCTGTGGGTTCTCGCGCTGCATGACGCGCGCCTGAATATCCGGCATAGGAGAGCGTCATGAAACTGAACGATCTGAGCGACCTTCCGGGCGCGACGAAGCGTAAGAAGCGTGTGGCACGTGGTCCCGGTTCGGGTCTCGGCAAGACTGCCGGTCGCGGTATCAAGGGTCAGACGTCCCGTTCGGGTGTCGCGATCAAGGGCTTCGAGGGCGGCCAGATGCCGATCCACCGTCGCCTGCCCAAGCGCGGCTTTAATAACATTTTCCGCAAGCAGTATTCGATTGTGAATCTCGGCCAGCTTCAGGCTGCCGTGGATCGCGGTGCGCTGGATGCCGGTGTTGCGATTGACGAGGCCGTGTTGGTTGCGAGCGGCGTCGTCCGCCGCATGAAGACGCATGGCGTGCGTGTTCTGGCAAAGGGCGAGCTGAAGGCAGGGCTGAAAATCACAGCTTCCGGTGCTTCCGAGGCGGCTGTTAAGGCTGTCGGGGCCGCCGGGGGAACGCTGACGATTTCGCCTAAGGTTGTTGCGCCGGAACCAAAACCGTCCAAGCCTTACTAATGTTTTCTTCGATTTGTATCCTGCGGAGTTAAGCCATGGCCTCGGCCGCTGAACAACTCGCTGCAAATATGAGCTGGTCGGCCTTTGGCAAAGCCAAAGACCTGCAAAACCGGATTTTATTTACGCTTTCGATTCTGATCGTTTACCGGTTCGGAACGTATCTGCCTTTGCCGGGGATCGATCCCCAGCGGGTGGCGGACCTGATGCAGCAGTATCAGGGCGGGATTATCGATATCTTCAACACGTTCGGCGGCGGCGCGATCAGCCGGATGTCGATCTTCGCGCTCGGCATCATGCCGTACATCTCTGCGTCGATTATTATGCAGCTGATGACGTCGATGGTTCCGGCGCTGGAGAAGTTGAAAAAAGAGGGCGAGCAGGGTCGGAAGAAGATCAACCAGTGGACCCGTTACGGTACGGTTATTCTGGCAACGCTGCAGGGCTGGGGCATTGCTGCCGGTTTGAACGGCAGCGTCGCGACCGAACCCAGTGCGTTCTTTGTTGTCACGACCGTGATTTCGCTGGTCGGCGGTACTGTCTTGCTGATGTGGCTGGGCGAGCAGATTACGGCGCGCGGCATTGGTAACGGTATCTCGTTGATTATCTTCGCGGGTATTGTCGCCGAGTTGCCGGGTGCGATTGCTCAAACGCTGCAACTGAGTGCGCAGGGCCAGATTTCTACGGCGATTGTTCTCGGCATTATCATTCTTGCCTTTGCGACGATTGCCTTTGTTGTGTTCATGGAACGCGCGCAGCGCCGTATCCTGATCCAATATCCCAAACGGCAGGTTGGCCCGCAGCAGATGGTCGGCGGCGAAAGCTCTCACCTGCCGCTGAAGGTCAATACCGCCGGTGTTATTCCGCCGATCTTTGCGTCGTCGCTGTTGCTGTTGCCCCTGACCGTTGCGAGTTTCTCGTCCGCCGGTGGTCCTGAATGGCTGACGACGGTGACGGCGTATCTTGGCCGTGGACAGCCTGCCTATCTGGCGCTGTATGTTGCCGGTATCGTATTCTTCGCGTTCTTCTACACCGCGGTTGTTTTCAACCCCGAGGAAGTGTCGGAGAATCTGAAACGGCATGGCGGATTTATTCCCGGTATTCGCCCCGGTAAGCGGACGGCGGAGTACCTCGATTACGTGCTGACGCGACTGACGGTTGTCGGTGCTGCTTATCTGGCATTGGTTTGTCTGTTGCCGGAAATGCTGACGGCGAACCTGCAGGTTCCGTTCTACTTCGGCGGCACGTCGCTGCTGATTGTGGTGAGCGTTACAATGGATACTGTTTCGCAGGTTCAGAGCCATCTGCTGGCGCACCAGTATGAAGGTCTGATCCAACGATCGAAGCTGAGAGGCAAGAAGAGATGAACCTGATCCTCCTTGGACCTCCCGGGGCCGGTAAAGGCACGCAAGCGCGTTTGCTGGTCGAGAGTCGCGGTCTTGTGCAGTTGTCGACGGGTGACATGTTGCGCGCGGCTGTTGCGGCCGGGACCGAGGTGGGCAAGAAGGCCAAGACGATCATGGATCGTGGTGATCTGGTGACCGACGAGGTGGTCATTGGGATTATCTCGGACCGTCTGGACGAACCCGATATGAAGGGTGGAGCCATTTTCGACGGGTTTCCGCGGACGCTGGCACAGGCTGACGCTCTGGCGGAACTGTTGGAGAGAAAAGGCCTGACGCTGGATTCGGTGATCGAGATGCGGTCGGATGACGAGGTTCTGGTCGAGCGTGTGACAGGTCGCTTTACCTGCGCGGGATGCGGAGAGGGCTATCACCGCTCTTTCAAAAAACCCGCGAAAGAGGGCGTCTGTGACAAATGCGGCGAAAGCAAAATGGTACAGCGCGCCGATGATAATGAAGAGTCGTTCCGCACGCGCTTGCTGAACTACTACAAAGATACCTCTCCGCTGGTGGGTTATTACCATGCGAAGGGCAGCCTACGGTCGGTCGATGGCACAGCCGAGATTGACGACGTGACGAAACAGATTAATGCGGTTGTTACCGCGTGACTTGAACATGACAGCGGTTTGGGATATTCCCGCCGCTTCCGAGACGGAGAGAAGCACAGTGGCCCGTATTGCAGGCGTCAACATCCCGACGAACAAGCGCGTTGTTATCGCGCTGACGTATATTCACGGTATCGGCCCGCAAGCGGCGCTCGAAATCTGTGAAAAAGTCGGTCTCGATCTTTCACGCCGTGTCAACGAACTGACGGACGCAGAAGTCCTGAAGGTTCGCGAATCGATTGACGCGGATTACACGGTAGAGGGCGATCTGCGCCGTCAGACCTCGATGAACGTAAAGCGCCTGATGGATTTGGGTTGCTATCGCGGTCTGCGGCATCGCCGCGGCCTGCCGGTGCGCGGTCAGCGTACTCATACGAACGCACGCACGCGCAAGGGCCCCGCGAAGGCCATCGCCGGCAAGAAGAAATAAGGATCGACTTCGATGGCGAGAGAAAAGGCACGGATGAAGCGCAAAGAGCGCAAGAACATCGCCTCCGGCGTTGCTCATGTGAACTCCAGCTTCAACAACACGATGATCACGATTGCGGATGCACAGGGCAACGCAATCGCATGGTCGTCGGCTGGCAATATGGGCTTCAAAGGGTCGCGTAAATCGACGCCTTATGCGGCGCAGATGGCGGCTGAGGATGCCGGTAAAAAAGCGCAAGAGCACGGCATGCGTACTCTGGAGGTTTTGGTTCAGGGTCCGGGTTCGGGCCGCGAATCAGCTTTGCGCGCGTTGCAGGCAATCGGCTTCACGGTCACGTCGATCCGCGATGTCACGCCGATCCCGCACAACGGTTGCCGCCCGCCAAAGCGCCGCCGCGTATAATTCAGCTTCTTATCGAGGCTCGAATGAGTGCCCATCTCTGATTTTTCAGGGGTGGGCGTTACTGCGACAGGGTTGGTGACAATCCTGACTGAACCATGGATAGGACTCTCGGGAGACGGCAGGGGCGGTTCACCCTATGTCGCGAGAATGGAGGTTCCAAATGATCCAGAAGAACTGGACCGAACTGATCAAGCCGCAACAGCTTGAGTTTGAACCGGGTTTAGACCCGAAACGTAAAGCATCGGTAATCGCCGAGCCGTTGGAGCGTGGTTTCGGCCTGACTCTCGGTAACGCACTGCGCCGTGTTCTGCTGTCGTCCATTCAGGGCGCTGCGGTGACATCGGTACAGATTGACGGTGTGCTGCACGAGTTTTCATCGGTCGCAGGCGTCCGTGAAGACGTGACCGATATTGTGCTGAACGTGAAAGCCATCGCCATCAAGATGGATGTCGAAGGCCCGAAACGCGTGACGCTGCGCAAAAAAGGTCCGGGAGCCGTGAAGGCATCGGATATCGCGGCGACGGCGGGGATCGAAATTCTGAACCCCGACCACGTGATCTGTCAGCTTGATGACGGTGCTGAAATCCACATGGAACTGACGGTCGACAGTGGCAAAGGGTATGTCGCTGCGGATCGGAACCGTCCTGAGGACGCACCCATCGGACTGGTTCCGGTTGATGCGCTTTACAGCCCCGTCAAGCGCGTCAGCTATAAGGTCGAGCCGACCCGTGAAGGTCAGATCCTCGATTTTGACAAACTGACCATGACGATTGAAACCGATGGTTCGGTTTCGCCGGAGGATGCGCTGGCCTATGCCTCGCGTATTCTGCAGGACCAGTTGCGTACCTTCGTCAACTTTGACGAGCCGCAGGAAGCCGTGGTCCGTCCGAGCGAAGAGCCGGAACTGGAGTTCAACCCGCTGCTGCTTAAGAAAGTGGACGAGTTGGAACTGTCGGTGCGTTCCGCCAACTGTCTGAAGAATGATAACATCGTGTATATCGGTGATCTGATTCAGAAGACGGAAGCGGAAATGCTGCGCACGCCGAACTTCGGGCGCAAGTCGCTGAACGAGATCAAAGAAGTGCTCACGGGCATGGGCATGCATCTCGGCATGGAAATCACGAATTGGCCGCCTGAGAATATCGACGAGCTGTCGAAAAAATTCGAAGACCAGTTCTGATGCACTTTCCGCCCCGGCAATGTCCGGGGCGGGTTCTATCGGGGCGTAAGCCTCTAAAGCGGTCGCTTATAATTAAAAAGATCAGCCCGGCGGCCTGACAAAGAAAAATCGAAAGGACACATCATGCGCCACGGTAAAGGCCGTCGTAAACTAAACCGCACCCATTCTCACCGTCAGGCGATGCTCGCCAACATGGCGGGTTCACTGATCATGCACGAGCAAATCAAAACGACGCTGCCGAAAGCCAAAGAGCTGCGTCCCGTTGTTGAGCGTCTGATCACGCTGGGTAAACGCGGTGATTTGCATGCCCGCCGCCTCGCCCGTTCAAAGCTGAAATCGGACGATGCCGTAAAGAAATTGTTCGACGTAATCGCCGCCCGCTACGGCGACCGCCCCGGTGGTTACAGCCGTATTCTCAAGGCCGGTTTCCGGTATGGGGATGCCGCGCCGATGGCAATTATCGAACTGGTAGAGCGCGATGTTGATGCAAAAGGTCTGATCGACCGCGAGCGCGTCGCCGCCGAAGAAGCAGCGATGATGGAGGGCGCCGAGTAAGCGCCTCCGGACGATTGAGCGATCTCATTGCCCCTTCCCGGCCACCGGGGAGGGGTTTTTTGTGGGGGCGGCGGGTTTGACGAGCGAACTGATTTTGCTGAACGCGGCCATTGCGCTGGCCGGTGTTGTTCAGGCATCGGCGGGGCTGGGCTTTGCGATGGTGGCCAACCCTCTGATTGCGTTGGTGAACATTGCCTATCTGCCCGGACCGATGCTGTTTGCGAATCTGTTTCTGTCGTCCGCGATTCTGTGGCGCGAGGGGTTGGCGGTAGAACGCCGGGAGATCCCGCCGCTGGTGACGGGCCTGCTGATCGGGACGACGCTCGGGGCGCTGATCCTGACGCGGATTGCGGCGGAGAGCCTGGGCGTTGTTTTCGGCCTGATTATTATTGGCGCGGTGTTGTTGAGTGTGTTCTCGCCCGTGTTTCCGTTGACCCGCCGCAATGTTCTGTTCGGATCCACGGGGGCCGGTATTACCGGTATTGTCGCCGCGATGCATGCGCCGCCGCTGGTGATGCTGTATCAGCGCGAGGAGCCGTCGAAAATCCGCGCGACCTTTGCTGTTCTTTTTGTCGTCGGGTGTTCGATGGCGCTGGTCGGGCTGTGGCTGGCGGGGCGGTTCGGCGCGGCGGAGGTGCGGATGGGCGCAAGCCTGCTGCCCGGTATTGTGGTCGGTTTTCTGCTGGGGCGGGTGATTGCGGCGCGGGTCACGCAGGGCACGGCGCGTGCGGCGATGCTGATGATTTCGGGCCTTGGCGGCATCATGCTGCTGATCAAGTCGCTCTGAGGGGGCTTTCCTTCGGGGTTCAGATGCTTATCTCTAGGGCATCTAGGATTTGGAGGATGCCCGATGATGCGTCTGTATGTTTCGGTTTTGGCAGGAGTTCTGGCGGTTTCGCCCGCTGCCGCGCAGCAGGTTCCAAGCTCGCAGGCGGAGATTTCGCTGTCGTTCGCGCCTGTTGTCAAGCGGGCGGCGCCTGCGGTTGTGAACATCTATACGCGGACCCGCATGGTCCGCCAGTTCAACGATCCGGTGTTCGAGATGCTGTTCGGTCGGCGGCTTGGCCCGCGCTCGCGTGATGAGACGTCGCTGGGCTCGGGTGTGATTGTAAGCGCCGACGGGATTGTCGTTACGAACTCGCATGTGGTCGAGGGTGCGGATGAAATCACCGTGGCGCTGAATGACCGCCGCGAGTTTCAGGCGGAATTGCTGTTGATGGACGAACGCAACGATCTGGCGGTCCTGAAGGTCGAGGCCGAGGGTCTGCCGGTGCTGGCATTCCGCGATTCCGACACGATGGAGGTCGGGGATCTGGTGCTGGCCATCGGGAACCCGTTCGGTGTCGGGCAGACCGTCACAAGCGGGATTGTGTCGGCGCAAACGCGCACGAATGACGAGGGCCGCGTGTTTTTGCAGACAGATGCCGCGATTAACCCCGGTAACTCGGGCGGGGCGCTGGTCGATATGGCGGGGCAACTGGTCGGGATCAATACGCAGATT
>CALGNW010000347.1 GCA_937958345.1 uncultured Neomegalonema sp.
CCGACACCGCCATTGCCGATCTTCACCGAGCGCCAGTCGATCAAACGCCGCGCGGCGGAAATATCTCCGGCCTCGCGCTGGGCCATCCACAGGGGTTGCACCGTAACATCAAATCCGCCTTCGCTCAGGGCTGATACGGTACGCGCGTGTCTGAACAATTCCGCAAACAACGGATCGGAAACCGAGACATAAACCTCGAGGTTAAGTCGCGACAGGGCCGAATCCGGTCGCCACAAACTGAACAGGCTTTCGATCCGTTCAACTTCGCTTTGGCAGGCTGCCATGGCTGCCTCGGCCTGTGCCCGACTGCCCGGCAATGTAATCTGCGCCCGTGCTCCCAATGCGCGAAACGCGAACCGGTTGGTGCGCGCCGCTGCGCCTGAGCCGGTCAGGCAGGCGGCGGCGGAAATCATCATCATGCGGCGGCGGTTCATCCTCACGATGCGGCCTCCCGCCGTGCCGCGAGGATCAACGGCACGCATTGGGTTTTGTCGTCGTGGATGGTCACGCAGTCGAGGCACTGAAAACACTCGTCATACCGCACTGCGCCGGATGGCTCGATCGCACCGTATTTGCAGCGCACCTTGCAAAGCTGACAGGGCGAGCCGCAGTCGGCCCGCCGCGCAATCCAGTCCCGCCTGCGCAGCAATCCGCCCAACGCCAAAAATGCGCCCAGCGGACATAAATAGCGGCAAAAGCTTTTGAAGACGACGAGGCCGAGCAGTAGCCAAAACGCGGCATAGCTGACATAAATCCATTCGCGATTAAACCCGACGGTGATCGATGTCTTAAAGGGCTCCACCTCGACCAGCGTATCATTCACCGCCGGCCAGAACGCCGTGCCGATCAGTACGGCCAGCGCGCAGTACTTGATCCATTTCAAGCGCCGGTCCCACCGTTCGGGGACGCGTATCTGAGGCAGGCGCAGCGCCTTGCCGATATGATGGGCAAACTCCTGCATCGCGCCGAACGGGCAAAGCCAACCGCAAAACAGACCGCGTCCCCAATAGAACAGCGACGCCAGAACGACCGCCCAAATTACCAGCGAGAAAGGATCATAAAGCAGAAACGCAAAGCTGCCGCCCTCGACCGCCGCGCGCAGGGTTCCGATCACCGTGACAATCGACAACTGTCCCTGTCCCCACCATCCGATAAATCCCAGCACGAATGCCAACGTCCCCAGCCGTAAGGGCGTATAGTATCGCATCGCGGCGAGGCGGCTCATCCCGAACAGCATTGCCGCAATCAACACGGCAAGAAAAACGCCCAGAATAATCAGGTCGGTCTTGCGCGCCAGAATACTCTCGACCCAGATCGGGCGCGGCTTGGGGCGTTCTACCGTGCGAAAGAACTTTGCCGGCGCTGCCTGCACCGACGTAAAATCCCGCACGCCGATCTCCGGCATGAACGCCCCGTGCCGGCGGGTGGCGCGGGCGGTCAACTGCCAGTCGGAAATAGGGTTGAACCCCATGCGCCGGTCGGTGCGCACGATCATGCGGTGTTCAAAATCCGGCACGCCCTGCGCGACCTCGACCTCGATATCCCCATCGCGCAACGCCAGCGGCAGATCACCCTGATGCAGGAACAGCAAGTCGGGGCTGGTATTGCGCACGAAACTTTCGGACACCAAACCGTGGCGCCCGTTCGCCAACAGCAGGATCGGCTCGTCATAATCCGAAACGGCCATCAGCGTATTGCGGGCTGTCATCGTCTCGCTGTCCAGCACCGCCGCCGCGACGCTGTCGGGGCCGATGTCGATAATCCACAGATCGAGATACGCACCGTCCGGATCGTCCTTTGCTTCGGGGTCGTCGTCTTCCCACAGCGTTCCGGCGAACGCGGCTTCGGTGTCGGCATTGGTAATCAGAAACCGCCGCGCAATGCCTTGCTCGACCAGATCGTCCCATGTCAGGTTTTCGACCGGCTCCCGGATTGGTGTCGCGGCGGGACCGCTTGCGATCCCCCGCATCTGCTCGCGCACAACGCCGAGGCTGGCTGCAAGAATTGACTCGTGTGCGATGCGTACCGATGCCGTCGCCTTGGTCACACCGTCGAGGTAAACATTGGCCGAGCTGTCCCGATCCCCGGCCCCGTAGGGGATGCCGACAGTCAGCGGGTCGAAAATCGACAGCCCCCGATATTGCCGCATGAATTCGTGAAACGGCGCGACGCCGAGGCCGGAGACAAAGATCGGCTCGTTATGGTGCAACAGTTCGGCATTCAGAAACTTACCGTCGCGGTCCAGCGTCACCAGCACATCAATCGGCTCGCCGGAGAAACCGGGCAGAGGCGCGAGCGGCCGTGTCTGGAATACAAATCCTGCCTTGTCTCCCGACAGATCGCGGATCGTCCAGATCCCGCGCGGGTCAATCTGCTCGTCCAGCACAAAGGGCGGTTCGATTTTGCCGGCCAGCGTTTCCTGATCCAGCGTTTGAGTTTCGGCTGCGGCAGCGGTCACTGATACCGCCAGCAAGATCACCGACGCCACCACCGCCCCTATCCTCGCCCATACCGTCACGGCCGCCACCTTTCCTATCTGCAATTACCATACGGTGGCGTTACGCAGATACCAGAGTTTCAACCAAACGTGAGACTCCGGGCGTTCCCCGAACCTTCAGCAATAACAGCGGGATCATCGGGCAAAGGCGCGGCGGTCAACCTCTCATAAACCATACCTCCCGAAGATGGCGCTGGGCTTGCGAGACGCTTTTCGTCCGCCGTCCGAACGAAGGAAGCCATCCATGCGCCGTTTTGCTCTTACGTCATTGATTTCATGTCTTTTTGCTACGTCTGCTATGGCGGATGGCGCTTTGCTCCAGCGGCTCGCACCCAACGTAGAGGCCCCCTCGGTGATTCGGCCTCAGGGGCAGAACGCGGTCGTCGGCGTGCTTTTGCAGGGCATTTCGGGGCAGGGCGGGCGCGTCACGACTTTCGGTCAGGTTTTCCGTCAGGGCGATTGGCCGCAGGGCGTCGGCCTTGTCGCAGAATGGAACGGGCGTCCCGTTCCGATGCAAACCGACATCAAGGCCCGCCACCCTGACGGGTCGGTCCGCCACGCAATTCTGAGCGTCGCGAACCCCGAAACGTCCGAGGCGCAGATCAGCCTGCGGACCGGCAACGCGAATGCGGGCGGTGCGCTGCGCGTTGAATCGATCCTGTCGCGGGGCTACAATCTGACGCTTGACTTCAACTTCAACGGTCAGGCCTTTTCGATCGATGCGGGCACGTTGCTCAAGCGTGCCTTGGCGCGCGGCGAGAAACCTTGGATCAGCGGCCCGCTCGCATCCGAGATCAGAGTAAAGCGCAAACTGACGCCGCAACTGACGGCCATCTTCGACATACGCGCGCTGGCAAACGGCGCGGTGCGCACATCGGTCTCGATGCACAATGACGACATGTTCGAGACCGCGGGCAAGGACATCGACTACGGTTATGCGATCAAGATGAGTGGCCGCTCGATGGTCGAGCGCAAGATCACCCATCTGCGCTTTTCGAACTGGCGCGAGATTGTCTGGGCGGGGGGCGAGCCGTCGACCGGCCACGTCGTGTATGACTATCCCTACATGATTGCCGCCGGTGCGGTTCCGGCTTTCGATCCCGAGCTGGACATCAACGAGCCGTTCTTCCGTACGAATGCCAAGCTGGCCGAGTCCGATACCGGGCCGATGGGCAATGCGCTGATTACCAAGGCGATGCCGACCAGCGGTGGCCGTCCGGATCTGGGGATGGTCCCGGATTGGACGCTGGCTTGGCTGCGCGCGCAAACGCCGGGCACGCGCTTTGCGATGATGCAAACAGCCGAGGCCTCAGGCTCGGTTCCGTGGCATATCCGCGATCCGAAAACCACCCGCGCGCCGACGCTCGACGATCACCCGAAATACTGGCTGGATGGCCGCGCCAATACGAATGCGAACGGCCACGGCCCGATGCTGACGGATGTTTCCGGCTGGGATGTTGACAACGCGCACCAGCCCGAGCTGTCCTATGTCCCCTATCTGATTTCCGGCGACCGGCGGCACTTGGACGAGCTGATCGCCCAGACCGCCTACGCGCTGTTCAGTTACAACTCCGGTAAGGGTTATCGCGACGGGGCCGAGGGCAATCTGACGGATGACGAGGTGCGCGGGCAGGCATGGGCGAACCGCACCCATGGCTATGCGGCCTTTATTGCGCCGGACGATCATCCTGACAAAAAGTATCTTACATCAAAGTTGCGCCAACGCCTGACGTGGTACGCGACCGCCTATCCGGCGCGCGATGATCTGGGCGGCCCCGCCGGCTATGAGACGTCGGGCTGGATCGAGGGTCCGTATCCCAAAGGGTATATCGGCAACTGGCAGCAGGACTTTTTCTCGCAGTCGCTGGCACAGATTGCGCGCATGGGCTTTGCCGAGGCGAACCAGGTTTACAACTACACCCGCAAGTACCAGCTCAGCCGGTTTTTGCGGCCCGACTTCAATCCGCTCTGGTCGACCCATTACATCAGCCTGCATGGCGACAAGGAAACCGACGAGCCGTTTGCGACATGGCGAGAGATCGCGCAGGCAAATCTGGCTGCCGGAACTTTCGAACCGAATCCGCGTATCCAAAACGGCAACGGGGATAAGGCGTGGGACTTCGCCGCGCAGGGCAGAGCGGGCTATGCGTCGCTTGTCGGCGGCTTTCGCGATCCGCTGATGGCCGAGGCCTATGCCCAACTGATCCACGGAACCATCCTGATGCAATCCAGCCCCGAGGGCTTCGGTAAGCATCCCAAATGGGGCATCGTGCCGGTCTTTCCCGATGGAACAACGCTGTCGCTTGCCAACCATCGCGTTGTCGAGGGACAGCGCCGGGGCAATCAGGAAAACGAGCTGATGGCCGGATCGCGCGGGTCGGATACTCTGTTGGGCGAGGGCGGCAACGACATTCTCGCCGGTCTCGACGGCGACGATCTGGTCGCGGGCGGCGAGGGGTTCAATTATCTTGCCGGTGGTCGGGGCAACGACCGCATTGTGATCGAGGGCGGCGAAACCTATGCTGCGGGCGGTCCCGGCGCCGATGTCTTTTTCTTCGGACGCAAGGCCGCAGGCGGTCCCGCACCGCTCGGGATCACCGAGATTTTCGACTTCAAACCGGGTGTCGACCGGCTGGCCCTGCCGCAACAACTCGGCGACCCGCGCGCTGTTTTGCGCGGCGCGCGTGCGCAAGGATCAGGAACGCTGATCCCTCTCGGTCGCAACGCCGCAATCCTGCTGCGCGGCGTGCGCCCGAACCAACTGCGCGCCGACAGTCTGGCCCTACGCTAGAGCGTAGACTGCGCCAACGCGTCCGGCCCCAACACCTGTCGTCCCCGCAAAAGCGGGGACCTCCCACCATTCAAAAGATTTCTCATCTGAGGGACGACTAAAGGGATCGAGATTCCCTCGTTCGAGGGAATGACCGCATTCATAAACCCCCTCACCCCGACCTGTCGTCCCCGCGAAAGCGGGGACCTCCCACCACCAAAAGATTCCCTCGTTCGAGGGAATGACCACGCCTTGCCCAACACCAAAACCTCCGCCCGCAAAGCGGGCAGAGCCATACACTTAGTGATACGCAACCCCCCGATCCGGCGGCACGGCCTCCCGCGTTGCCAACCAGTGACACGCCGCCAGCACCGCATCGACCGCATGAACATGCCGTTTCCGGTGTCCCGGCGGCGGGCCAAGCCGCAGCGGAGGCACAGATTTCGGCCCCGCCTGTGCCGCCTTGCGCTTGGCAATCTCCCGCACCATCCGATGTGCCTGTTTCTGCAAATCACTCAGCGCATGGTGCAAAGCCTGCATCCGGCGGCTGATCGCGGTGGCGGTCAACGGATCGTCTTGCGACGGCTCGGGCGTTCCTTCCGACCATTCCTCGTAATCCGGTTGGCCATCAAAACCGGCAATGCGGAACAACAGTTTCGGCTCGCGGCTTTTCTTCTTCGCCGCCCGCCGCGCCCGCCGGTTCGGGTGCAGTTCCTCCAGAAACCGGCGCGGATCAATCAGCCGGAACAGCGGCATGCGCGGCGCACGGGTCTTTTTCTGGCCCGACCGCTGCGGCGCAGGTTTCTCCCGTTTCGGCGGCGGCACGTATTCCACCGCATCCAGCTTGGCGGCCTCGGCCATCACCAGCCGCCGCGTTGCCGACTCGGCCTGACGCAAAACCCGCAGAATCGCGTATTTCACCCCGCGCGGCAGGCTCTCGACCACCGCCGTTCCCGGCTGCAAACCCGCCATCACGAACAACCCCGCCAGCAGGCGCAACAGCACCAGCCGATAGCGTTCAACAGGGTCGGAGGCGTCGCGCAGCATGGTATCCTTTCGGGTGAGTGATGGATAGAACATAAAATGAACAAATAAGATAAGTCAAGACAGATTTTCCCCACCGCGCGCTGCACGTTCTTCCCGGCGCACCCATCGGGACGGCCCCTGCGGCGGCGCAGCGCGACGTTTCGGAGGATCGCCCCGACCGCCCTAAATCCGGGCCATCAACTCCGGCCCGTCGGCACGGGCGCTGCCGACCGCCGCACCGACCTCGTAAAATGCAAAATACGCGTTGGCGGCGGGTTTCATCAGCAACGCCGCGCCTTTGCCTT
>CALGNW010000348.1 GCA_937958345.1 uncultured Neomegalonema sp.
GACTCCCAATTCCAAAGGTCTGCGCCGTGGTTCATTCGATCAGATTCGCGGGATCATCGACGAGGAACTGGAAGCCGTTTGGTCCGGTGACAAGTCTGCGCACGACGCAATGGACAGCGCGGTAAAACGGGGCAACGTCCTGCTGCGCCGTTTCGAACGCTCCAGTAAATAAGGAACCCCGCCCCCGGCGAAGACCGGGGGCCTCGCTGATTTTTGCTAGATGCTGAACTTTGCGAGGTTCTCCGGTCGTTGTCGGGGACGGAGTAAATCTCATGGAAAACCGCGTCACTTTCAACAATCGATGGCTTCCTTTCCTGTTGATTGCTCCGCAATTGCTGGTGACGCTGGTTTTCTTTTTCTGGCCTGCGGGTCAGGCGGTTTGGCAATCCATGTACCTGCCAGACCCTTTCGGTCTCAGCTCAGAATATGTTGGCGCTGAGAATTTCTGGTTCCTGTTCGAAGACCCTTATTATCGCGCCTCCTTTGCAACAACGGCGATTTTCTCGTCGCTTGTCACGCTCTCCTCCATGAGTGTCGCGCTGTTTTTGGCCGTGATGGCGGATCGCGTGATCAAAGGCTCCGGCGCCTATCGCACTCTCCTCATCTGGCCCTACGCCGTGGCCCCCGCGATTGCCGGGGTGCTGTGGCTCTTCATGTTCAACCCCTCCATCGGCGTTGCGACATACTGGCTGAAGGTGCTTGGCTACGATTGGAATCACGTTCTGAATGGCACAGAGGCGATGGGCCTCGTGGTCGCCGCAGCCTCGTGGAAGCAGATCAGCTATAACTTCCTGTTCTTCCTTGCGGGTCTGCAAGCCATCCCGAAATCCGTGATCGAGGCCGCCGCCATTGACGGTGCATCCTTTGCAAAACGCTTTTGGACCATCGTATTTCCACTGCTTTCGCCGACGACATTTTTCCTGCTCGTCGTCAATATCGTCTACGCGTTCTTTGAAACCTTTGCCGTCATCCACACGATCACGGCGGGCGGCCCAAGGCAGGACACGACTATTCTAGTCTATAAGGTTTTCGCCGACGGGTTTGTCGGGCAAGACCTTGGGTCATCGGCGGCGCAATCCGTGGTTCTGCTGTTCATCGTTGGCCTGCTGACCATTGTGCAGTTCAAGTTTATCGAGCGGCGGGTGCATTACTGATGGCGCGGTTCACCAACAAGTATAGAGAAAGCCCTCTCCCCTCGGGGAGAGGGTTGGGTGAGGGGGGTTCCCCGCTGCGAGTGAAGGTTGAAATGGTGGGTAAGCATCCCCTCACCCTGACCCTCTCCCCGCGGGAGAGGGAACACCCTGCGCACGATGATGTACCAAGAGACAGGGTCATCAAATGGTAGAAAAACGCGGCGCTGGTATCTGGTTCACCCATCTCTCCTTGATCTTAGGAATAGCGATTATCTGCTTTCCGATCTGGTTTACGTTCGTCGCCTCGACGGTGACGCAAGAAGACATCATCCGCCCGCCCATGCCTCTGCTGCCCGGCCCGCATATGTTTGAGAATTATGCGAAGGCGTGGAACGAGGGCGTCAATGCGCCCGTCTCGACGATGCTGTTCAACTCGACGGTCATGGCGCTCGGCATTACGTTTGGCAAAATCCTGATTTCGATCCTCAGCGCCTTTGCGATTGTCTATTTTCGCTTTCCGGGCCGAATGCTGTGCTTTTGGCTGATCTTTCTCACGCTGATGCTCCCGGTAGAGGTTCGAATCGTCCCTACCTATGAGGTCGCCGCGAATCTCGGGCTGCTCAATTCCTATTCCGGCCTGATCCTGCCGCTCATTGCCTCGGCCACAGCGACGTTTCTTTTCCGGCAACTCTTTATGACCATCCCCGATGAAATGGTCGAAGCCGCTCGGATTGATGGCGCTGGGCCAATGCGTTTTTTCTGGGATATCCTGCTGCCGATGAGCCGCACGAATATCGCGGCGCTGTTCGTGATCCTGTTTATCTTTAGCTGGAACCAGTACCTCTGGCCGCTGTTGATCACGACCGATCCAGAGATGAATACCATCGTCATGGGCATCAAACAGATGTTCCCCTCGGGCGATGATTGGGCGGATTGGCCTGTTATTATGGCGACCGCGATGCTGGCCATGTTGCCCCCCGTGGCCGTGGTGGTCTTCATGCAAAAGCTCTTTGTTAAGGGCCTTGTCGAGAGTGAGAAATAATGGCGACCATCACCCTCAATGCTGTCAAAAAAACCTACGGCAAAACCGAAGTCATCCATGGCGTCGATCTTGATGTTGCCGATGGAGAGCTGATCGTCATCGTCGGCCCCTCCGGTTGCGGCAAGTCAACACTCTTGCGCATGGTCGCGGGGCTGGAGACGATCACGGCGGGTGAAATTTCCATCGCGGGACGCAAAGTTAACGATCTGGAACCGCATGAGCGTGACATCGCCATGGTCTTCCAGAACTATGCGCTCTATCCGCATATGAGCGTCCGCAAAAATCTCGCCTACGGTCTCAAGATCGCGAAAATCCCAACAGACGAGATCAACCGCCGCGTCGCGAAGGCGGCGAAGATGCTGCAACTCGATGATTACCTCGACCGCAAACCGCGACAGCTATCAGGTGGGCAGCGTCAGCGCGTCGCCATGGGCCGTGCCATCGTGCGCGAGCCTGCTGCGTTCCTGTTTGACGAACCACTCTCAAATCTTGACGCCAAACTGCGTGTACAAATGCGAATGGAGATCAAGGCGCTGCAACGCGAACTTGGTGTCACCTCGCTCTACGTGACCCACGATCAGGTCGAAGCGATGACGATGGCGGACCGCGTTGTGGTGATGAACGCAGGCATCGCCGAGCAAATCGGCCCCCCGCTTGAGGTCTACCGCAATCCAGCGAGCCTGTTCGTTGCGGGGTTTATCGGATCGCCGCCGATGAACTTTATCAACCCGGCTTTGCTGTCCGATATTGCACCCGCAGAGGCCGAAACCCTTGGCATCCGTCCTGAACATTGCGCGTTGACGACCGCCGAAGCGGGGCGTTTAAGCGGCACGGTCGCGTTCTGCGAGGCATTGGGTGCGGACACGCTCGTTCATGTGCGGATGGCGGATGGCAGTTTGCTCATCGTGCGCAGCGACGGCGATCCCATTGAGACGGGTGAAGCGGTCGGTGTCTCGCTCGAAACGCCAGAAATTTTGGGCTTCGACAGCGACGGCAGAGCAATACGCTCATAAGAAAAAGGCGCCCCAGATGGGACGCCCTCAGAAGTCAGGTTTCGGAAAATCTTACAGGAAGCTTTCCGGGATGATGATCGTGTCGCCCGGTGCAAGTGGACGGTCAGCGGCAATGTCGCCTTTGCGGACCAGATCGTCGAGACGCAGGCGATAGGAAACTTTCTCAACGCCCTCCTGACGAACCAGAACAGCCGAGTTGCCATCCGCGAACTCGGTCAGGCCGCCAACGGCGATGATGACGTCAAGTGCTGTGATGCCGCGACGGTAGGACAGCGACGTCGGGTTCGTGGCTTGGCCGAGAACCTTAATTTGCTGGCGCGGATCGCCCGGGCCATCGACTTGCGCGATGACCTGCACGTTCGGGTCCTGCACATAGGCCGCAAGTGCAACCTCGATGTCGCGGCTCAACTCGGACGGAGTTTTCCCGGCTGCGGTAATGTCCTCGATCAATGGCATCGAGAAGCGTCCGTCCGGACGAATTGGAACGGTCAGCGACAATTCGGGATTACGCCAGACGAAAACCTGAATGGTCTCACCCGGTCCAAGGCGGTATTCTGGTGCCGCATTGCCGAGACTTGTGCCGAGAGTTTCGGCGGGTGCGGCCAGATTGGCGGCTCCTGTCGAGCCACAGGCGCTCAATCCCAAAGCGAGAAAAATGCCTGCGAAGAGGCGAAAGGCGATCATAATAAAGTGCTCCCTGGCGGAATACTGGTTCGACTGTTCGGCAGCGATGGCTGCAAGAACCGTACTCAACTTCAGTTAAGGATTTGAAAATTTACGTTTTTCGCTGTTACGTATTTCGGCTTCAGCTGCTGAAACGCTAACCAGCCGCCCACCTAGAACGTCGGTGAAGTATTCCAGTGTTGCATCAAGGCACCGCAAAATATCGTCCCGTTCTGCCTCGGTGCGGGCGTAACTTGTTGCACCGGGTAGGAGCGATGAACTGTGATAGCTGAGCGTCAGCAGGCGCTGGCCATCCCGGACCAGCGCACGCATAACCCTTTGAAGCGCGTCGCAAGGCACGTTCTCGATTGTCAGACGGCATCGTTCCAGAACCCCCATTCCCGCCAACGCACCCGGCAATCTCAATGAACGCGCGACAACATTATCTAAAATTGGTGCACCCATCGGTCCCCAACTCTTTGCGCTGCCCGAAAAACCGGTTGTCACGGGAATACCGAGCAGATTTCCTGGTTTTCCGTGCCAATATGGCTCATTGCTCCATCCGTAGAACGACGGCCCCCCATCGCTCGCAAAGTTTGAATGAGGTGCGATCGACAACTCGGTGCGATAGCCCAGAGCCTGCAGGGTTTTCAATGTGCCGTACCCGATGCCGTATCGACCCGCCCGGAAGTGAGTCGGGATCGAGCCGGTTTCCGCCGTGATAAGCTCCGTTAGGGTTTCGATTTTCTGCCGTTCCAACGCCGGGTCAAGATTGCAACCGTAGGAGTTTGCAGATGTCAGGGGTTCGGAAAACGGCGGCGTGACCCAAGGGTGCAAATGAGCGCCGATTTCGGCGCGGTTTGCTCCGGTCAGTTCGCGCAGCCAATCCATCGCCCACGCGTCCGTGGCAATCGGGTGGTCAATCACATAAAGCGGTGTCGCGCCGTGCCGGTCCAGAATTGCCTGCGCGCGGTGCTGCTCGCGCATATTGGCGGTGTCGCGCGCCTCTCTTGAAAAGGGCGCATTCCAGTCGAATTCTTCTTCGGTATCAACAACCACAAGCAGCATAGGCCGGATGTGTTCATCCAGCTGAATCGGCGTGGCGAGAGAAGGACTCAGCGTCAAAAGTGGCGCTCCAGCGGATGGTTTACAGGTCGCGTTGTACGCTTCGTTCACGAATGGATGGTAAAAATTGCCCAAACGGGAGTGAATTGTATGCCGCCACTCGAAGCAAAAATTAAGCCGATCACGGAAGTGTCAGCGCTTGAGAGCGTTTGGCGTGATCTGGAAGCACGCGCTGATCGTGCTTTTTTCCTATCTTGGACTTGGATCGGGTCCTGGTTGGAGTGCTTCGCTGAGCGCCCTCTGCTGGTTGAGATCACGGATCCGAACAGTCGAATTATCGGGTTGGGCGTGGTTTGCGAGGCTCAGGAAACCAGAAAAAAGGTCATCCGCTCGCGGCAATTGCGTTTGCATGAAACAGGTGACCCAAACCGAGACGTGATAACGATTGAGTACAACACACTTCTAGCAGAACGCGGAATGGAAGATGCGGTCTGGTTCGCAGCCCTGAAGGCATTGAAAGGTTCAGATGTGCCGCATTGGGATGAGATCATTGTCGGCGGGGCTTCTGATGATTCTGAACCGCTATTTCGGCAATTCGGACTGCGGGTTCACAGGCGGGCCGAGGCGACGTCGGCGTATGTTGACCTCGCCGATTTGCGTGCGAAGGGCGTGACGGACGCGGATGGGTATGTCGGGACACTCGGTAAAAGCACGCGGAGCCAAATTCGGCGGTCATTAAAACTTTACCGTGCCCGTGGAGAACTGAAACTCGACGTTGCGGGATCGCTCGACGAAGCGAAGGAATTTCTAGCAGAATTGGGCTCGCATCACGAGGCAAAGTGGAATGCTGCGGGACAACTCGGCGCGACACAAAAAGAAGACTATATGCGGTTTCATGCGCGGATGATGCAGCGCGCCTATGCGCCTGATTGCGACAACAGCGTCGAGTTTCTCAGAGCCCGGGCAGGCGATCATTCTTTTGGTTGGCTCTACAACTTTGTCGACCGCGGCAAGGTGCTATTTTACCTCAGCGGTTTTGCCTTTGAGGCGGACAATAAACTTAAGCCGGGCCTTGTGACGCATGCACTTGCGATCGAGTATCACCTCCGCGCCGGTATGGATATCTACGATTTCATGGGTGGCGACAATCGCTATAAAATGAACATGGGGCAAGCGGGGTCGGCTGTCGTGGCCTATGCCCTCCAGCGCAAAACACTTCCGATGATGATCGAGAGCGTTGCGCGGGGCTTGAAATCCAAATTGGGAAAATAGAAATTCCGCAAGCGTTGCTTAGCTGGATTGCCGGTGAATACGTCCGGCAACAGCCGCTTTGAATACGTCAACGACCCCCGTGATCGTGTCATCCCATGAGAAACGCTCGGCATAAAGGCGCGTGGCGTTCCGTTCGGGTAAATCCGATAGCAGTTTTCGAATCTGGAAACGCAGGGTTTCGGCATTTCGCTCGGTCGCCAATAGGCCTGCCTCAGGCGCCGCCACGACTTCCGGCGTGCCCCATACCGATGTGGCGACGACAGGTGTTCCGCAAGCCATCGACTCAAGCAGGACGTTTGCCCAACCTTCCCGGCTCGACGCGAGAACGGAAAGATCGGCTGCCCCGTAAAAATCCGAAAGATTTTTGTGCGGAACAGATCCGACCAATTTTATACGATCTTCCACGCCGAGGCCTTCGATGCGCGCTTCGAGCGCATCACGCTCCGGCCCGCCGCCCGCGATACGCAAATGCACGCCCTCCAGCTCCGCAACGGCATCAATCGTGAGGTGATGACCCTTCCGTTCCACCAGTCCGCCGACTGATACGACCAGCGGTGCATCCTGCGGAACGCCGTAAGCCTCTTTCAGCTTTCCGCGCGATGTTTCCGGTGTTTGGAAGCCCTCGAGGTCGACGCCATTGCGTAGGGTATGAATTTTTGAACCGTCGGCCCCCAGATCGATTAGTTCTTTGCGCAAAGCTTCGCAAACCGTGATCGAGGCTGCTGCCCGTCTTGCGACATCCAATACGGAACGGCGACCGAACTCGCTGACTGTCGGTATCTGATTCACGTCTGTACCGCGCGCCGTGCAGGTGAATGGAATACCAAGATCATCCGCGAGACGTGCGGCGGCGACCCCGTCCGGAAAGAAGTAGTGCGCGTCTATCAAATCGAATGGCCCGGTCTGCGCCATCATCGTTTCGGCTGCGCGTCGCAATGCCCGGTAATAAAAAGTGGGCTGGGACTGCATCCCGATTTTCGGTATCATCGCGTAGCGGGGATGATCAATCCGTATGCCGTAACGTGTCTCGGATTGCGGCACTGACGCGTGGGTTGCGTAACTGCCAAAAATTTTATTCTTTGACGGAAACCACGGAGTAGGCGCAATCACGCTGATTTCGGCCTCGCCGGTTTCGTGAACGCGGCGCATACGGTTTTCTACGAATACCGCGTGATTTGGTTGCGCTTCGTTCGGATAAAGTGAAGTGACAGTCAAAACACGCATTTAATATTCCTCGCGGGCGTCGCGGAGAAACTTTGGCATCGCGGCCTCGGCTTCTTCTTCGATTTCCGCCATTTCGTGTGGGTCAAATCGTAACTGCGGAAGTTGCCGCAGCCGCCGCGCTTTTGGCCGTGAGTTGTCTTCCTCATCCGGCTGTTCGACAGCGTTTCGGAGAGCGTATTTCTTCTTTTCGATAAAAACCCGCAGCGCCAGGATGCCATCGCGTTTCTGTGAATCCGGTGCATCGTCGCGGGTGATGCTCCAGACAGCGATCAGGACCATTGCGCTGACGGCGCACAAAAGCATTGCTCCGCCGATCATGTTTCACTCCCGAGTGGTTAATCCGTGATTCAGGGTCTTGGGCTACTCAAGGCAAGACAAATGCCACAGTGACCTATCGGCGCTTAACAAATTGCTGCGGCACGAAAATTGGATAGCAGAGCAGCCCGTTGCGGCTGTCTGATGCAGCTACAGGCTTGCGAGCGTTTTCGCAGCGATTGGAAAGAGGGAGGCCGAACTATGCGCGACATAATCATCGTCGTCGGCTTGATTGGCCTGATACCCCTGATCCTGCGTCGACCCTACATCGGCGTATTAGCTTGGACCTGGATCGCGATCCTCAACCCGCACCGCGAAGCTTTTGGCTTCAGCAGCCAATTACGTCCCAACCTGCTTATTGTGCTTGTCACGCTCATTTCATTCGCCTTGTCGAGCGAACGAAAAACTTGGCCGGGGGGGCGAATATCGCTCACGTTCGTCGCCTTTATTCTATGGACGACACTGACCAGTGCGCTCGCCCCGGATCCGGCAACCTCTTTCGAGTTTTACGTCGATTTCGTGATTAAGATGGCCCTTCACATGATCATTTTGATGATTGTGATTAACTCGCAGCATCGGTTGGTTTCTTTGATTTGGTGTTTTGCGCTGTCCCTCGGCTACCATGCCGTGAAAATCGCACTTGTGACTGTAAAATCCGGCTTTGTCATCGGGCGATTTACTGATTTTGGTCCCGCCGATACGATGATCGACGACCGTAATCACTTTGCCGTCGCAATGCTGATGCTCGCGCCGATTCTATTCTATCTCTGGAAGCACGCCGCTAATAAAATTATGAAGAATGCCGCGCTGTTCGGCATGATATGCTGTTTCCTCGCCGTAATCGGTTCGTTCTCGCGCGGCGGCATGCTCACAATGATCGCCATGCTAGGCGTGCTCTGGTTCCGGACTAAAAACAAGCTCGTCAGCGCTGCTGTTTTGACGGTCGGTGCAATGCTGCTTATTACCTTCGCGCCGTCTTCGTTCAAAGACCGGATCAATAGCGCGATCGAGCAGTTCGAAGACAAAGATACGCGTTTCGCGGACGACCGGCAATTGGACGAAAGTTTCTGTCTCCGCCTCGCATCCTGGCAAGTCGGCTGGGATATGACACTCGATAGTCCGATCATGGGAAACGGACTGAGATCGATTCAGAACGAAGACGTTGCGGGCAAATATTTGCGTGAGAGCGCGTGTAACAACTCGCCGGATTACGAAGTTCGCGCGGCGCACAATATTTATTTTGAGGTTCTGTCGGATTCGGGCTTTGTCGGACTTGGCTTGTTTATGACGATTTTGTTTGGCTCGATCATTCACTGCAGTCGGATTATCGGAAGGACCCGTAATAAACTCGAACTGTTGTGGGCGCATGATCTGATGAAGATGATTCAGGTATCACTGATCGGATATGCGATAGGCAGCGCGCTCCTCTCGTTCGCATATTACGACGGCTATTACATTCTTGTCTGCGTTGTG
>CALGNW010000349.1 GCA_937958345.1 uncultured Neomegalonema sp.
TGTCGCGCATGAGGGCGACTATTACCGCACGCGCCTGACACATTCTCTGGAGGTTGCGCAGATTGCGCGCTCGGCGGCACGGACGCTGCGGCTGAACGAGGATCTGGCCGAGGCGGTGGCGCTGGCGCATGATCTCGGCCACACACCGTTCGGACATTCGGGCGAGACGGCGTTAAACAAACTGATGTCGGAGCATGAGGGGTTTGATCATAACGCACAGGCGTTACGGGTCGTCACCAAGTTAGAGCAACGCTATGCGCTGTTCGACGGGCTGAACCTGACATGGGAGACGCTGGAGGGGCTGGTCAAACATAACGGACCGCTGCTGGGGGATGCCGATGCCGCGCGGGACGCCCTGCCCTTTGCCATCCGCGAATATGATGCGCAGCATGATCTGGAACTGCATACGCGGGCGAGTCTGGAGGCGCAGATTGCGGCGCTGGCGGATGACATTGCCTACAACAACCACGATTTCGATGACGGGCTGCGCGCGGGGTTCTTTACCCTCGACGAGATTGCGGGCCTGCCTCTGATCGGTGACATGGTGCGCAAGGTTGACGGATTGTATCCGGGGCTGGAGCAGACGCGGCGCTCGCATGAGGCGCTGCGGCGGATGTTCTCGGCGATGGTTGAGGATTTGCTGACCGAAACCGCGCGGCGGATCACCGAGGCTGCACCCGCGACACCCGAGGCCGTGCGGGAACACGATGCGGCGCTGGCGGGGTTCTCGGAGGGGGTCGAGGCGGCGTTTACCGAAATCCGGCGCTTTTTGTTCGAGCGCATGTACCGCCATCACCGCGTCAACCGGATGATGGCCAAGGCGCAGCGGGTTATCGAGGAAATGTTTCCGCTGCTGGTCGGGCAACCGAACCTGTTGCCCGATGGGTGGGGCGGGGCGGCGCGCGAGGCCGGGGACAGCGCGCGGGCGCGCATTGTGGCGGATTATATCGCCGGCATGACAGATAACTACGCGCTGGATGAGTATAAGCGCCTGACCGATCCGTTCGAGCCTGCCTGATGCGCGAGGTTGCGGTGAAAGCGGGCGTGCCGACCAACGTCCTGACGCTGATGATCCGCAATGTGCGGGCCCATATCGAATTCGACGTCGAAACGGCGGACGGGACACCCCCGCGCGGCACGGTCGAGACTTCGCATGGCAGCTATGTTCTGGGGCGGAAAAAGACGGCCCTGCCGCTGTTGCCGTCGCATACATTCGACAAACCGTGGAACCATCATAACTTCGAGATTCATGTCACCTCGGAGACGGATGCGGTGGTGCGGTTTCGCACGCGGCATATCCGGGATGTGCATGTCTACGGCGCGCTGGCGGTGGTGACTGCGGTTGTCGTGGCCGGGGTATTCATAAGGGCGATGATCGTAAATGGATGATGCAACGCGCAGCGAGATTATCGAGATGGCCCTGAGCGACCATACCAGCTTTGACGCCATCGAGAGGCTGCACGGGCTGAGCGCGGATCAGGTCAAGACGCTGATGCGATCCAGCCTCAAACCCGCCAGCTATCGTGCGTGGCGCAAGCGGGTGCGTGATTTCGGGACGCGGCGCGCGACCTATAAGTAGCGGCAGCGTTACGGACGGCGCATGCGCATGCGGCGGCCATTGTTGGGGTTTTCAAACCGCGCCTCGATGTCCGAGCGGAACTGATAGATCCGTCCGCGATCGTCCTGAAAGACCGCCGGTTCAAGACGCCGGGCGAAGAAGGTCCGGCCCGGGCCGGCGATTTCGATGCCGCCGCGAACCAGACGCACATCAATGCGGCGCACGAACGCGCCGCGCTCGAACAACAGCCACGGACCCTCGACGACGAGGCGTCTGAGCGGCTGGACGGGGGCGGGGCGGTAGGTCTGCTGCTGGACCTGCGGGCCGACATAACTGCCGTCGGTGGGCTGAACCACACAGCCGGACAGCGCGAGGGCCGAAACGGCAAGCGCCAGCGTGGTGAGTTTGGTTTTCATGGTGTCTCTCCCGGAATAAATGCCCAGCGATGGGTGTTTAGCGGCACTATAGGGCGGGAGTGTGTTGGAGAGTATCGTTTAGAAATGAGCCGTTCCGAGGGGTGGAACGGGTGCGAGGGGAGCGCCGGAGCGCGATCCCCCCGGCAAAGCTCTCTCGCTTAACCTGACTTCATATTGAAGGCGTGGGCTTTCGAACCCTCATGCTTCTTTTCGGTAAGGACTTCGGCAATCCGGCCCTGATTGATACCTAGTTTCGCTGCGATAATATGATTGTCGTCACCGGCCCATTTCATGAGCCACACCGCAACGGCTTCATCGAATGTCAGACTTTTGCGGCGTGCACTTATTTCGTTCAGGCTGAAGCTTTTTGTGAAAATCGTAGAGTTCATCTGGATCTCCTATTTCATTCTAACGCTCAGGCTCTCGATGGTCGAAGCCGACCATCTGCCGCTGCTTGGATTGCGCCCGGCGTCACCGTCGGACGCATTCGCTTCACGAATGCTTTAGCTACACCCGCTCGTGCCGCCGCAGGTGTTGCACTTCAGGCAGGCGCCGTTGCGGACGAGGGTGAAGTTTCCGCATTCGCCGCAAGCATCGCCTTCAAAGCCCTTCATGCGGGCCTCGGCCACCTTGTCGAGCACCATCGCACC
>CALGNW010000350.1 GCA_937958345.1 uncultured Neomegalonema sp.
ACACGGTAATTTCCCGAACCTGCCAGATACGGGTTCCATCGGCGCGCGCCTTGTCATAGAACGCGCACGTTTACCCACTCTTTCCAGCCGGGACGCCTCAGCATGCCTAAACGCGAAGACATCTCCTCCATCCTGATCATCGGAGCGGGTCCTATCGTGATCGGTCAGGCGTGCGAGTTCGATTATTCGGGCGCACAGGCGGTAAAGGCTCTGCGCGAAGAGGGGTATCGCGTCATTCTGGTCAACTCGAACCCGGCCACGATTATGACCGACCCCGATCTGGCCGATGCCACATATATCGAACCGATCACCCCTGATTTCGTGCGCAAGATCATCGAAAAGGAAAAGCCCGACGCGCTGCTGCCGACGATGGGCGGTCAAACCGCGCTGAATACCGCGCTGGCACTGGCCGATGACGGCTCGCTCGAACGTCTTGGGGTCGAACTGATCGGCGCCAAGCAAAAGGCCATCGAGATGGCCGAGGACCGCAAACTGTTTGCCGAGGCGATGTCCCGCATCGGTCTGGAAAATCCCAAATCCGCCATCGCGACGACCTTGGACGAGGCATGGGCCGCCTTCGACACGCTGGGCCTGCCCGCAATCATCCGCCCCGCTTTTACCCTCGGCGGCACGGGCGGCGGCGTTGCCTATAACAAAGAGGATTTTGAGCGCATTTGCCTCTCGGGCCTCGACGCCTCCCCGATGAGCCAGATCCTGATCGACGAAAGCCTTCTCGGCTGGAAAGAATTCGAGATGGAGGTGGTTCGCGACAAAGCGGATAACGCCATCATCGTCTGCGCAATCGAGAACGTCGATCCGATGGGCGTGCATACCGGCGATTCGATCACCGTCGCCCCCGCGCTGACCCTGACGGACAAAGAATATCAGGTCATGCGCGACGCTTCGATTGCCGTCCTGCGCGAGATCGGCGTCGAAACCGGCGGGTCAAACGTGCAATGGGCGATCAACCCCGCCGACGGGCGCATGGTTGTGATCGAGATGAACCCGCGCGTATCGCGCTCGTCCGCGCTCGCTTCCAAGGCCACCGGTTTTCCGATTGCCAGAATCGCCGCAAAACTGGCGGTGGGGTATACGCTGGACGAGTTGGACAACGATATCACCAAGGCGACCCCCGCCAGTTTCGAGCCGTCGATTGACTATGTCGTCACCAAAATTCCGCGCTTTGCGTTCGAGAAATTCCCCGGCGCGAAGCCCGAACTGACCACGGCGATGAAGTCGGTCGGCGAGGCAATGGCCATCGGGCGCAGCTTTCAGGAAAGCCTGCAAAAGGCCCTGCGCTCTCTGGAAACCGGCCTGACGGGTCTTGACGATATTCTCATTCCCGACGTTGAAAAGGCCGCGACCCCCGCCGACCGCAAGGCGGCCATGCTGCGCGCGTTGGGCGAGGCGACGCCCGACCGCCTGCGCGTGATTGCGCAGGCCATGCGCGAGGGGCTGACCGAGGCGGAAATCCAGCGCGTCACCATGTTTGACCCGTGGTTCCTGCGCCAGATGGCAGGGATCGTCGCGGCGGAACAGCGTCTGCGCAACGACGAGGTTGAAGACCCTGCAAGGGAACTGCCGGTCCTCAAGCGCATGGGATTTTCCGATGCCCGCATCGCGGCCCTGACCGACACGACAGAGGCCGCCGTCACCGCCGCGCGGCACAAGCTGAACATCCGTCCCGTCTACAAGCGCATCGACACCTGCGCCGCCGAGTTCAAGGCGATCACGCCCTACATGTACTCGACGTATGAAACCGACCACATGGGCTATGCCGAGTGCGAGTCCGAACCGACGGACCGCAAGAAAGTCGCCATCCTCGGCGGCGGCCCGAACCGGATCGGGCAGGGCATCGAGTTTGACTATTGCTGTTGTCATGCCGCCTTCGCGCTCGAGGCGCAGGGCTACGAGACGATCATGGTCAACTGTAATCCTGAAACAGTTTCGACCGATTACGACACCTCGGACCGCCTGTATTTCGAGCCGATGACCGACGAGGATGTGGTCGAAGTTCTGCTCAAAGAGCAGGAAAAAGGCACGCTTCACGGCGCGATTGTCCAGTTCGGCGGGCAAACGCCGCTCAAACTGGCCCCTGCGCTCGAAAAGGCCGGTATCCCGATCCTCGGCACGTCGCCCGACGCGATTGATCTGGCCGAGGACCGTGACCGCTTCAAAAAACTGCTTCAGACCCTCGGCCTGAAACAGCCGGTCAACGACACGGCCATGACCCACGAGGAAGCCCGCGCCAAGGCCGCGCTGATCGGCTATCCGGTTGTCCTGCGCCCGTCCAACGTGCTCGGTGGCCGCGCGATGGAGATTGTCCGCGACGAGGCGCATCTGGACCGTTTTATCGACGAGGCGATGAAGGTTTCGGACGGCAAGGCGCTGTTGCTCGACAGCTATCTGACCGGTGCGGTCGAAGTTGACGTCGATGCCATCTGCGACGGCGACGAGGTGTTTGTTGCCGGTGTCATGGAGCATATCGAACAAGCCGGTATTCACTCCGGCGACTCGGCCTGTTCGCTGCCGCCCTACACGCTGGACGACGCGACGATTGCCGAACTGACCCGCCAGACCGAATTGCTGGCCAACGGCCTCAATGTGCGCGGCCTGATGAATGTCCAATTCGCGATCAAGGGCGATGACATCTACATTCTCGAGGTCAACCCCCGCGCCTCGCGGACCGTGCCGTTCGTGGCCAAGGCCATCGGGCAACCTGTCGCCAAATTCGCGGCGCGGGTCATGGCGGGCGAGAAACTCGCCGACCTGCCGTACTCACGCGCCAAAATCGACCATGTTGCGGTGAAAGAGGCCGTGTTCCCCTTCGCGCGCTTCCCGGGCGTCGACACGCTGCTCGGGCCGGAAATGCGCTCGACCGGCGAGGTTATGGGGCTGGATCGCGGTTTCAATCGTGCGTTTCTCAAAAGCCAGATTGCCGCCAGTGCAACCCCGCCGACCGAGGGCACGGCCTTCATTTCGGTGCGTGATGCCGACAAACCGGTTATTCTCGAAGCCGCGCGCAAACTCATGGAAAGCGGCTTTTCGATCGTTGCGACGGGCGGAACCGCCGATTACCTGACCGGGCAGGGCATTACGCTTCAGCGCGTCAACAAGGTCTACGAGGGCCGCCCGCACATTGTCGATCTGATCAAAGACGGCAGTATTCAGATGGTGATTAACACCACCGACGGCGCACAGGCGATTCAGGACAGCTTTGAAATCCGTGCGACGGCGCTGAAGCTCAAGATTTCCTACTACACCACGGCGGCGGGGGCGCTGGCGGCGGCACGTGCTGTCGAGAGCCTGCGCGCAGGGTCGCTCAACGTCACGCCCTTGCAGGATTATTTCTAGGAGTATCCGCGCCGGTTCTCTCTTTCCGATGGCAGAAAACAGCCTGTTCAGCGAATGCTTGCAGTCGGGCATGATTGGCACTAGGTTCCTTCGCCTACGAATTGCTGTTGCGCTCCTACTGTTTCCGGTGGGGGTGTCTTTTTTGTCCTAAATCGCGGATTTAGCGCGGTCGGGACCGGAGTGACGTGATGGAAAAAGTGCCAATGACCCCGACGGGCTTCGTCGGTCTGGAAGAAGAGCTAAAGCGCCTGAAGTCGGTAGACCGCCCTGATGTGATCAAGGCCATTGCCGAGGCGCGCGAACACGGCGACCTGTCCGAGAACGCCGAGTATCACTCCGCCCGCGAACGTCAGAGCTTTATCGAGGGCCGCGTGCTCGAACTGGAGGGTCTGATCTCCCGTGCCGATGTGATTGATCCGGCTAAACTTTCCGGTGACACGATCAAATTCGGCGCAGCGGTAAAGCTGATCGACGAGGATACGGAAGAGGAAAAATCCTATCAGATTGTCGGCGAGGTCGAGGCGAACATCGAAAACGGGTTGCTGAACATCAACTCTCCACTTGCGCGTGCGCTGATCGGCAAGGAAGTCGGCGACAGCGTAGAGGTGTCAACGCCCAGCGGTGGCCGGTGTTACGAGGTTCTCCAGATCAAATTTGCCTGATACCGGGCACAGCGGCGCGCGGTTCTGCCTTGTCTTACAAGGTCTCCGCGCGCTACCACCCTGTTAACACCTCTTAATAAAAGGGGTGATGGTTGAGGGTGTATGGGTGTGCAGAGCATGACGGGTGCGAAAACGAACAATCGCCGGGCTGTGGCGGGTGATCCGCTGAACGATCTTCTCGATGATACGTCGATGAAACGGTCGGCGGCCAAGGCAGGCCCGCGCGTGACATATGCGCGTTCGGCCAATGCCTCGAACGTCTGGTGGATTGCCGCTGCGGCAACGCTTGTCTGGATCGCGGCGGTGGTGGCGTTCTCGTGGGCGCGGTTTGCCCTGCCGGGTGATCCGTCCGAGGCTTTGGGCGCGGCCCAGTCCCGCATGAACCTCGCGGATTGGCTGATGATAGTATCGGCGATTGCCGGTCCGGCGCTGCTGATCTGGGTGATTGCATGGCTCGTCCGCCGCTCGATGGAACTGCGCGATGAAAGCCGCCGTCTGGCAAAGGCGGCGATTATGCTGGCCGATGCGGCGGAATCGGCTGAAAGGCGCGTCGAAACAATGCTGCCGGCGCCATCGGCTGTCGGCGGAGAGCTGATCGCCAACGGTCCGGGGCATCTGCACCGCGAGATCGAGCGGGCCAGCCACGCCATGAATGCTCTGCAAACGCAGATGTCATCGATGGAAGTGGCGCTCGCCAAACAATCCGCCGCCTTTGATAACGCCGCCGAGCGCGCTGCGCGGCAAACGACGGCCCTGTCATCACCTGCCGCCAGCGCCCCCGCGCCCGCCGCCGCTCCCGCTCCTTCTGCGACAACCGCCAGATCGTCGGCGTTCGCCGCCTCTGCTGCTGCGGTGGTGGGTGCAGGCGCTGCGGGTGTTGCGTCAGCCGCAGGTGCGGCAAAACCGGCGCAGGCACAGCCCGTACCGACCCCCCGCGCGGATGCGGCCAAAGCGGACGTTTTGGCGGCACAAAGCGCACAAAGCGCGGCGCACAGCCCTCGGCCCGCTGCGGTCGATCTGTCACTGGATGCCGAAACTCCGGCAGACATCGCCCGCCGCGACCTGTTGGCGGCGCAGGAAAGCGCGGGTTGGAGCAAGCTGGTCCCGGACGATGCGACCCCCCCGCCGTCGCCCCGTCCGGCCCAGCAGGCCCAGTCCAAACGCTCGCCGCTCGAAGAAATGCGCGATGACGTTGCGGCGATCAAAAATCCGCAGATATCCGAACCCGAGGCCCCTCAGCCGCGTCCCGAAACCGGAACCGTCGATCCCTTTGACGATCTGGGTCCCTCCGCACCCAAGGCTGCGGCAGGCGCGGCACTGGGGGCCGGTGTGGCCGCTATGGGCTTTGGCGCGACCCGCGACGAGTCGGTTGCGGATACGGGCGCGGCAAAACTCGGCGCACCCCAGTTGGGCGAACCCGCGCCTGCACCGCAGGCGACCCCGCCAAAGCCCGCGAATTCCGAGGCTGCAGCCGAAGAACTCGAATTCATGCCCCGCGCGCTGGATTGGAAGAAATTCGTCAAGGCCGCGAATTTCCCTGAAAACGAGCGCGACACAGCAACCCTTGATGCTCTGTACGAGGTGCTGACCGATCCTCAGGCGGCGGCGCTTCTGCAATCGTCCGAGGACACGCTGGCCACCCTCGCGGACCTTGATCTCTATATGGAAGATTTTGTGCCCGAGATGTCACCGATCACCGCCTGGCGCGGTCATCTGGACGGCAAGCCGGGAGTGCTGGGCATCGACGCGCCTATCGAGCAAAGCCGCATCAACGCAAAGCTCAACGCCGACGCCGCATTCCGCAAACTCAGCGACCGCTTCGTCAACCGCTATCAGGTGGTCCTGAAGCGGCTGTTCCACGAGGGCGCGGACGGACGGCTGGCAATCGAGCTGGCGGATTCGCGCACGGGCCGCGCCTATATTCTCGTCGCGGGTGCATTGGGCAAACTGGACTAGAAAATGGGCATCGGCGGAGGGCTATCCCTTCGCCGCCGCCTTTTGCGCATCAAAGGCAGCGCGCCGCGCCTGCAATTCCCCGGGCGTCAGTTTGGCGGGATTGGAATAATCGTCTTTCCAGCCGTGGTCGGCATCCCAGACCTGCGGATTCCATACAGTTTCGGGCGCAGCAGCCCGCTGTAGCAGATCCAGCCCCAGCGACAGCGTTGCCGCCTGCGAGGCCGCATCATCGGGTTTGCCCGCGCCGTTGCCCAGCGGGAAATCCGAAAACACAAACCGCGCTGCGCCCGCCTGCTGTACAATATCCAGCGCACATCCCAGAATAACCGTGGCAATTCCGTTGGCCTCTAAATGCCGGGCGATCAGGGTCACGCTTTGATGGCAGACAGGGCAATTCGGAACCAGAACCGCCGCGTCCATCCGGTCTTCTTGCAGCATCGCCAACAGGGCAGGGGCATCCTCCTCGCGGGTGATGCGCTGGCTGCGGTTGGTCGGCGCGCCATAGAAAAACGCCCCCGCGCTGCCAATCCGTCCCGCCGCCTCGGCGGCCTGCAAAGCAGCCAGCGGAAACCACGCGCGCGGGTCGGCGGCACGGGTATGCGCACGGTCATAGGCAATGTGCGAAATCCGCGTGTCGGCGTCTGCCGTGGCGGGGTGGCGATAGGGGGTAAAGAACTTCGCCGCGCCATTATACGCCGCCCCCGCTCCCTGATCGCCCTTGGCCGGATCGAACAGAGCCGCCGTGGTAATCAGCGCAACGCGCGCTTTGCTCAGGGGCGCGGAAAGCCGGTGAAACGGAACCGCCGTGCCGGTATTGTCAGCCCAGATATACGGTTTGTCATAGCCCAGCGCGGCATACCAATCCCGCGTCCGCCGGATATAGGCAACCGGCTCACGCACCGGTGGCCGTCATTTGCCACTCGCGGATCCAGTCCTGCGGCGCGGTCAGCATGATGACGTTCAGGATCAGCCCGTCGCGGATCACGGCGCCGACAATCAGTTCTGCGGCGATAAACAACGCCACGCTGGCCCAAACCGGCAACCGTGCCGCCAGAAAGAAACCGACCGCCATGCACGCAACGTCGCTCATGGAATTGAGGATGCTGTCGCCGTAATAATCCAGCGCGATGGTCGCCTCGCGATACCGGTCGATGACCGTGTCGGTATTCTCGGCAACTTCCCAGATCACCTCGATCAGCGTTGACAGGCTCAGGCGCAGGCCGAGGCTGGCGCGGCGCAGGATCAGCCAGAAAAACGCATAGAAAACCAACCCGTGCAGCAGATGGCTGGGGCTGTACCAATCAAGAATATGCTGTGAGTTTTCGGAACTCTGCGTCTCGCCATGCCACAGCTTGACGGTTCCGCAGGTGCAAATAGGCTCGCGTCCCATCCAGAAAAGCACCGCCGCTGCGAGGGCGGCGATGCAAAGGCTCAGCGCAATGCCTCGGCTCAGGGTCACGCCCGACAGCCGGAGTTACTGGCTGTTCGTGTTGGTGTCCTGAATCAGATAGTCGTTGATATCGACATCCTGAAAGCCGCTGGAATTCACGGTGGGCTGCGTCACAATCGTGCTGCCGGTCGAATAGGTTTCCGGCGAGTAGATCACCGTTGACGTCGAGCCGATACCGACCGGCTGCAACGTAAATTCATCAGGGTCGCTGGCATGCGCCGCACCAAAGGCGAAGGGCGCAAGTGCGAGACCGGTGATAAGTGCTGTCTTCATCGAAAACATAAGAACCCCTTTGTTGGATTGTCGAGTGGTGAAGGAACAGGTAAAATCGGGCAAAGTCGAGGCCGACCCTCTTTCTAAAGGGTTAAAAACTGTTTTATGTCGCGGCGTTAAATTACATGGTTAATCCGTCAAGCCAATGCGGCGGCGAATGTCCTCGTCGCGCAGGGACACATCCGCGCCTCTGAACTCCGATGCCTTATCGCTGCACAGCCAAACCAGCGCCCGCCCGACCCATTCGGCGGGAACATGCGCCGACCAATCCAACTGGCTGACGACATTGACACCTGACGTTTTGATCGCCGTCTGCATGTCGGTCGCAACCGTGCCGGGGCTGAGGCCGACAACCCTGATTGCGTCCGGCGTCTCGTTTTCGGTGGTTTTTGTCAGACTCAGAACAGCGGCTTTCGAGGCGTTATAGTGGCTCCACCCCTCCAGATCGCCGCCCGCCGCGCCCGAACTGATATTGACGATCACCCCGCCGCCTTTCATCACCGGTATGGCCGCGCGCAGGCCGTGATAGACGCCCTTGACGTTAATATCGATGGCCTGTCCCCACGTCTGCGGGTCCGAGACGTCGAGATTGGCAATCGGGTCAATCACACCGGCATTGTTGATCAGGATATCCAGCCTGCCGAAACGCTCCAACGTCTTTTCAACAGCGGCGCTCACTTCGCTGAATTCCGCAACATCACACGTGACAGCCAGCGCCTTGTCACCAATCTCGGCCGCCAACGCTTCGATCCGGTCCGAGGACCGCGCCGCCAGAACGACATTGGCCCCCGCCGCCGCAAAAGCTTGCGCCGCCGCTGCTCCGATTCCGCGGCTCGCGCCGGTGATAAGCGCCGTCTTTCCGGTCATATCCATCATACTATATCCGCCACTCTCGTATTCCCGGCTTGGCCTCTCGCGGGGCCGGGAGTGTTTGTCACTAAGATTGCTCCGCCGCGCGGACCTCTCTCACTCCCACTCGATCGTTCCGGGAGGTTTCGAGGTGATGTCATAGACAACGCGGTTGATGCCCTTGACCTCGTTGATGATCCGGCTGGCCACGCGGCCAAGGAAATCGTGCGGGTACGGATAGTAGTCCGCTGTCATCCCGTCGGTCGATGTCACCGCGCGCAGGGCGCAGACATGATCGTAAGTCCGCCCGTCGCCCATCACGCCGACTGTCTTGACCGGCAGCAGCACGGCAAAGGCTTGCCAGATCGTATCGTACAAACCCGCTTTTCGTATTTCGTCCAGATAGATACGGTCCGCCATACGCAGCGTATCGAGCTTTTCGCGGGTGATCCTGCCCGGAATACGGATCGCCAGACCGGGTCCGGGGAACGGATGCCGCCCGACAAATTTAGCAGGCAATCCAAGCTCCTGCCCCAGCACCCGAACCTCGTCCTTAAAAAGCTCCCGCAACGGCTCGACCAGCTTCATTTTCATGCGTTCGGGCAGCCCGCCGACATTGTGGTGAGACTTGATGGTGACGCTTGGCCCGCCGGTTGCGCTGACGCTCTCTATCACGTCAGGGTAGAGCGTTCCCTGAGCGAGAAAATCCGCCCCGCCGCTCTCGGTTGCGGCCTTGTCGAACACATCGATGAACAGGCCGCCGATGGTTTTACGTTTAACTTCAGGGTCTTCCACGCCTTCGAGCGCATCAATAAACAGATCGCTCGCGTCCTCGTGGACCAGCTTGATCTTGTAGTTATCGCGGAACATGGTGACGACTTCGTCCGCCTCGCCGTGGCGCATCATGCCGGTATCGACAAAGACGCAGGTCAGCCGGTCCCCGATGGCTTCATGGATCAGCACCGCTGCAACCGAGCTGTCAACGCCGCCCGATAAGCCACAGATAACGCGCCCCTCCGGCCCGACTTGCGCACGGATGGCGGCGATGGCCTCGTCCTTATAGGCGGCCATGGTCCACCCGCCCGAGCATCCCGCGATGCCCCGCACAAAGTTCGTCAGCAGAGTTGCGCCGCGCGGTGTGTGGACGACCTCGGGGTGGAACATCACGCCGTAAAACCCGCGCGAAACACTCGCAAAAGCCGCGAAAGGCGCATTCGGAGACGACCCGATCACTTCAAAACCCTCGGGCAGTTCGGTCACGCGGTCGCCATGGGACATCCAGACCTCTTCCTCCTCGCCCACACCGGCCATTCCGGCGAACAACGGCGAGGCCGCCTTCATCGTCACAAAGGCGCGCCCGAATTCGCGCTCGGTGCTGCCCGCCGCCACGCCGCCCAGTTGCGTGACCATGCACATCTGCCCATAGCAAATGCCGAGGACGGGAACGCCGAGTTCAAACACCTGCTGGGGCGCACGGGGGCTGCCCTCATCGCCAACGCTCGCGGGGCCGCCCGACAGGATGATCCCCTTCAGCCCCGGCGCGGTCAGGCCGTCACCCAGCGTGTTGAACGGTTTGATCTCGCAAAACACCCCGGCCTCGCGCACCCGCCGCGCGATCAGCTGAGTCACCTGACTGCCGAAATCAATAATGAGAATGCGTTCTGCGTGCGCGGTCATAAGGTAACTCCCCGAAAGAGCGTTCGCAAAGCGAGCGCGTCGGGCCTCACCTAAAGCACAACCGTAGCATTCGCAAAGCGAATGCGTCCGACCTCACCGCAAACACACTCTTCTCAGCGGCAAGTGCATTTTTCGACGAAAAATCACTGAGAGCCTGCTCT
>CALGNW010000351.1 GCA_937958345.1 uncultured Neomegalonema sp.
GTGAGAGCGCCAAGAGCACCACATAAAGACTGACGCCCAACCGGAGGTGCTTTTGCCATCGCGTGAAAAAGGAATACACCGACCCCATCGTGCGTTCCTCTGTTTGCGGCAATACCGGCGGCCAATCAGTCCAAGCGACCGAAAGGATTACGGAGGTCTATCACGAAATCGCGAGCCATTTGCAGGGCGCTGATACCTTTCGCAGCGTTCACGAAAAGAGCAATCGCGGCCAGAATGTCAGTGAAGTCCAGCTTACGGCTGGCGAAGATCGTGCCTGACGTAACCGAGAAGTGCTTCCGGAACCACGGCACTCCCATTTCTTGCGGGACGTGAGAAAGTACGGATCAACGCAGCCACATGCAGGGCAGTAGCCTCACCGTTGTTGTCGGCAAAGCGGATAGCGACAAACTGCTCCCATGCAGCGTCTTCGCCCATTTTGAAGATGTCTTTGATCTTCAGGGTGCGGGCTGCTGCGGTAAGAAGAAAGTTTGTCGAGCGTGGCATTTTATAATGTCTCCGTTAGGTAATTAACTTATATAGTAGGGTTGCCTAACGAATACAATAGGATATATAGCATATACGTTAGTATTTTAATGGAAAACGTTATGCCAGAACAGACAGAATGGGAATCCCGCATCGCAAACATGCTCAAAGGTGAGCTGAAGCGAAACGGCGTGACTTACGCACATTTGGTTGAAAAGCTGGCTGACATTGGAATCAGCGAGAAAGAGATAAACATCGCGAACAAGCTGTCACGCGGCAAGTTCAGCGCGGTTTTTTTAATGCAATGTCTAGAAGCAATTGGGGTATCAGAGCTGCGATTGTAGCGGTACGGGGTTATTGGCCAAAGCCGGTATGCAACTGGTTAATCGCGTCGTGCATTGCCTTCACGCTATCATCCGCCGCATACCACGCCAGCAAATTCCTAATACCCGGGACCAACCAATACGAGACAGCCGACCCAGAATATTATTCCCGCCGTTGTGAGGCCGAGAAAACCGATAGGCTGTATGGACTCAAGGCTATCGAGACACCCTCGAACAGCCAGAGCGACGGCGATAAAAAAAAACACGAGACTCCCAAAAAGCCTGAGAAGCCCAATTATTGTGATCTTGCCGCGCAATACATCGCCGCTCGCGCTGCTGAATCCGGCAGCTATTATTCGTTGATTGGAGTCTGGCTGACTTTCGTAGGCGTCGTTTCTATTTTGATTACGATGAAGCTGACTCATAGTACACTCGGCCAAGCGATCAGCGCGACAGAGGCTGCTCATAATGTCACTGAGGTCACTCGAAAGATCGGTGATATCCAAAACAAAGCCTATCTTGGTCTGAAGAATTTTGAGGCGCATCCGAAAGCAACAGACGACGACCCCAGATATCTGGCCATAATCAAAAACTACGGGAAAAGCCCTGCGTTTCACTGCAAAATCCGGTTGGTCTCTATCGAGGGAAGATACACCCTGGAAGAGGCAGTGCTGCACATTCTTGCGGAGGACACAGAAATCTCTCGACGCTTTTTTGACCCCGGGCGCGAAGGAACCTTCGAATTCACAATGCCTGACGGTGATGCAATCTTTTTGATCGACTACTTCGATGTCAGCGGAAGGCGAATATCTAGAGGATACAAGGTGAGACAGCGGGACGGGGACAGTTTCGATGTTCTGTTCGGGGACAGCGTTCATATCGAGCGCGCAGATACCGAAAAGGAAGCCTAACCGCCCATCACTCACCCCCATTCGGAGCGGTAATTAGGCCGCGATTTCTGAGGCTTGGCGCTTCCTGCGTTTGATACGCAATGCTTGATCTGTGCAGAACCTCTCTTATGATAACGGGGCAGGCGCGCGGCGGTGCGGGCTTTGATCTTCCTCCCCCCGAAAGGCTCGTGATGAATATTCTGGCAAAGGCAACCGCGTTGGTCGGCGGGACGATGGTGGCGATGCGCCGGATGAATGCGCCCAAGACCAAGGCGTTCGGCGCAGCGCCCGACATTCCCGAAGCGAAAAGTCAGGGCATTATGACGCTGAAAATGCCCAAGGCGACGGGATGGGAGCGCGGGCATGTTCCGTCCTGCCCGCTGGGCCTGAAGGTCAATGCCTTTGCCGCCGGGCTGGAGCATCCCCGCTGGATCGAGGTGCTGCCCAACGGGGATGTGCTGGTATCCGAAGCCTGTCAGATGCCGCGCCCGACAAAGGGCCTGATGGCCGCCGCCGCCCAAGCAACGATGATCGAGGCGCGGGCTGTCGGGGCCAGCGCCAACCGCATCACGCTATGGCGGGACAGCGACGGCGACGGCGTCGCCGACCTGCGCGAGACGTTTCTGGAAAACCAGAATCAGCCCTTTGGCATGGCGCTGGCGGAAGGCCGGTTTTATGTCGGCAACACCGACGGCATCGTCGCCTTCGATTACGAGGACGGCGCGACATCCCTGACCGGCGAGGGCGAAACGCTGGTGACGTTCAAATCCGTCGGCCACTGGACGCGCAGCCTGTTGCTGTCGCCTGATAAATCCAAGCTGTATGCGGGTGTCGGGTCGTTGAGCAATATCGGCGAAGACGGCATGGAGGCCGAAGAGGGACGCGCGGCGATCTATGAACTCGACCTCGCATCAGGCCAGTCGCGCATGTTCGCCACCGGATTGCGCAACGCCGTCGGCATGGCGTGGGAACCGGTGACGGGCGCGCTGTGGACCGTGGTGAACGAGCGCGACGGGCTGGGCGATGAAACGCCGCCCGACTATCTGACCTCGGTTCAGGACGGCGGCTTTTACGGCTGGCCCTATTCCTATTGGGGCGGCACGGTCGATGATCGCGTCGAACAGGACGCGGCGATGGTCGCAACCGCCATCACCCCCGATTATGCGCTGGGCGGGCATACCGCCTCGCTGGGCCTGTGCTGGATGCCCAAGGGGACGCTGCCCGGATTTGGCGATGGCATGGTCATCGGCCAGCACGGATCGTGGAACCGTTCGACGCTGAGCGGATATAAGCTGATCTTTATTCCATTCGCGGACGGCAAGCCGTCGGGTCCGGCGCGTGATCTGCTGTGGGGATTTTTGTCCGAGGACGAAAAGCTGGCCTATGGCCGCCCCGTCGGCGTGACCATCGGACCGGACGGCAAATCGCTGTTGATGGCCGATGATGTGGGCGATGTGATCTGGCGTGTGACGGGGGCCTGAGACGCGGACAGTGCGTCTTCAAGGATTTTCACACGCGCGTTGCGACGGTTGAAGAGTTTTGCGCGGGTTCGGCGTGGGTTTTACCTGATTTTACGCCGGTTTTGCAGGACGCAGCGGTCAGACCCGCGCCTCGCCGATCAGCGTCGCCTTATCCATGACGAAGTCACTGTCTATCCAAAGTTTTTCGACCTTTTTGAGCATTTCACCCAGCTCGGGCCCCGCACCAACGCCCACCGCCATCAAATCACGCGACGAAACAGGCATTTTTTGCTCGGCTCCCTCGTCCAGCGCCCTGATGACCTTTACGTCAGGTGTCGAGCCATCCTCTGCATGCTGAATGAAAAGCGTATCTTTTCCAGCGGCTTGGCCCCGCTCATACCCCAAACGTCGCGCGCCCTCGACCGATGTTACCAAAGAAGACGGCGCACGGCGGGCGCGCAGGTCGGTCATATTCTCGTTCGACAACCGCAGCGCGCGGCCCGTATCCCGGAGATCGCCGCCCCGGGTCACTAGCGCCAAACGCCGGATCGGATCAGGCGAGATACCGAACCGCCGCTCGAGCGCCTCCATTGCCGCCATCGGTGTCGATTGCCGTGCGGTCGGCAGAACCTTTACCAGAACACCGGTTTGCTCCATCATATCAAGGGCTAAGGCCGGATTCGGTGCGGCCAGCATTTTGACGATTTCGGACCCGACCCGCTCACGTGAGAGCATTTCGAGGCCACCCGTCAACCCGGCACAGGCGACCAGAGCGTCCGGCTCCATCGCGCCCTCGCCATAGTGCGCGTGGAATCTGAAAAGACGCAGTATTCGCAAGTAATCTTCTTGAATACGGTCGCTGGCCGAGCCAATAAACCGAACACGCCGCGCTAGCGTGTCGGAAACACCAGAACCAAGCGGGTCGTGAACAGTACCGTCAGTATCCGCATAGAGCGCATTCATCGTAAAATCGCGCCGGGCAGCGTCTTTTTTCCAGTCTTTAGTGAACTTTACTTCAGCGCGCCTGCCATCGGTATGCGTATCTTCACGCAAAGACGTGATTTCGTAACTGCGCCGACCCTTCACAGCCGTCAGCGTACCATGGGAAAAGCCGGTCGGAATCACTCGAATTTCAGCATCGGTCAGCACGCGGATAACGGTATTCGGGTCTGCATCAATCGCGATATCAACGTCGTTGACCTTACGCTCCAACAGAGCGTCACGAACGCAGCCGCCCACAAACCGGGCCGTACCGCCGCTCGCCTTCAACGCCTTCATAACACCGGCTGTCTCCGGTGCAAAAAGCCACTCTCCCGCGATTTTTTCAGCCATCGCCCGCAATCCCGTTCATTCAGTATCGGCGCTCGATTCTTGAGCACTCCCGGGTTCATTAAACCCGCCATCAATTAACTTTCCGTTTTCGATACGCGCCGGTGAATACGTGCCGTCTTTTGTCCCACCGCCCGTTGCCACAACGGTAACAATACCGATGAACACCAGAAAAAGACCCGCAAAACCAAGGTTTAACATCGAATCGCGCTCCCAGTCCCTGGGGCTGCGCGCGCCCTTGCCATCAGGCCCGGCACGGGCGATTTCGTAGATAAAATACACCAGGAAAGGGACGGCAAGCAGTGCCAAGGAGACGATGAGAATCCGAATCATGCAACACTCTCTGAATGGTCGGCGCTGCCAAGCGCCAAGATACGATCAGACAAAACGCGCAACATGCCGGCCGTCGCGCCCCAAATTCTATATTCGCCAACAGTCATAACATAAAAGTGCCGTCTCTCGCCGCCGCGCGCATAGCTTTCGCGCGTGTGGTTCTCCTGATTCATCAGGAAATCGAGCGGCGCTTCAAACACTTCCGCAACTTCATCGGGATCCGGTACAGGTCTGAACCGCGGGTCGACAAAGCCAACAAACGGGGCGACGAGAAAACCCGTTCCTGTCGCATACGGCTCGAGGACACCGGACACCTCAACATGCTGAGGTAACAGGCCAATTTCCTCCTCGGCCTCGCGCAGAGCGGCATCGAGAGGCGAGCGATCCACGGAGTCTATTTTTCCGCCCGGAAAGCTGATTTGGCCCGGATGCGCCCGCAGATTGTCCGCGCGGCGGGTGAGGATCACCGAAAGCCCGTGCGCACGTTCGATAATAGGGCACAAAATCGCGGCCCTGCGCAGCGGTTCATTCTCATCCGGCACGACCTCGGGCGGCGCCACAGCGGGCGCACGCATTGCGCGGTCAATGTGCGTCCGCGTCAGAAAGCCCTTATCGCTCAAGACACACGACCAATCGAAAACTTTTGTCCTCCAGATCGCACAACCATCTGTTCTTCCTCGATTTCTCCGATTTCAGCGAGCCGATAAAATGACTTCCGGTCAATCAGCGCCTCAAGCCCGCGCCTGACATGGATATAGGGAGACGGCTGCCCGGTTTCAGGGTTTGTCGCGACCCGTATCGGATTTTCCGCACCCGCCCGCACGAAATCACCGACATTTGTTTCAAATTCCAGCACACCATCCTTAAACTCGAAGTCCACAGCCACGAAAGGTGCGTCCTCGACTTGCAGTTTCACTTTTTCGACGGGCGTCACCAAGAAATAGGTGCCATTCTCGAACTTCAGTATCGAGGCGAATAGACGCACGAGCGCAGGTCGATTAATGGGGGAGCCCTCGTGATACCATGTCCCGTCGCGGGCAATCCGGATATCAATTTCGCCGGAAACCGGCGGATTCCAAAGGTGTACGGGAGGAGCGCCGTTTTTCGAGGCCGCGTCTATGCTCTCGATCAAAGCCTCCGCAGACTGCGGCAATGCCTGTGTTCTTTCTGAATTTGACATAGACTCGCCTCATTGGTTTGGCCGGTTGTGCCACGTTTCCGTTAGCATGTTTGAAATGGCGGGACGCCACGACATTCTGAGTTATATAGTGTCCGTGACGTACAAAATTGAACCGGGCGCAAGTGACCCGGCTTGAAGGAGCAGGCTTTTGGACACCGTGATCGCTGAAAATCCCGCGCACGCTGCTGGCGATCCTGTAGCGGAGGCCGAACGTGCCGCTGAAACGCTCAGGCAGGCAAAACTGGAAATCGCTAAACGCATCGTTGGTCAGGATGAAGTTGTTGATCTGACGCTCGCGGCGATTCTTTCGGGCGGCCATGCGCTGCTGGTCGGTGTGCCGGGATTGGCAAAAACGTTACTGGTAGACACGCTGGGCACTGTGCTCGGCCTGAACTCCAATCGTATTCAGTTCACACCCGACCTCATGCCTGCCGACATATTAGGGTCGGAAGTCCTTGAAACGGCAACCGATGGCGGGCGCGCCTTTAAGTTCATCGACGGCCCTGTCTTCTGCCAGCTGCTGATGGCAGACGAGATCAACCGCGCCAGCCCGCGCACACAATCCGCGCTGCTGCAGGCTATGCAGGAAAAACAGGTTACAATTGCCGGACAGCATCGCGATTTGCCCGCACCGTTTCACGTTCTCGCCACCCAGAACCCGATCGAGCAGGAGGGCGCCTATCCGTTGCCCGAGGCGCAACTCGACAGGTTCTTGCTGGAGGTAATCGTCGATTATCCGACACTGGATGAGGAGCGCCAGATTCTGGTCTCGACGACCGGTTCGGAGCAATCAGTCGCGCAACCTGTCCTGAACGGCGAATCCCTGCTGGCGCTTCAATCGCTGGTCCGGCGCGCGCCGGTTGGTGACAAGGTGACCGAGGCAATTCTTGCGCTTGTTCGATCCTGCCGACCGGAAGATGCAAGTGCGTCCGCGCTGGTGAAAGATTCGGTCGCCTGGGGCCCCGGCCCCCGCGCCGCGCAAGCACTGATGCTTGCGAGTCGTGCCCGGGCGCTGATTAACGGGCGCCTCGCCCCCTCGATGGACGACGTCGTTGCCCTGTCGCGTCCGGCTTTACGGCATCGTATGGCCCTCGGATTTGCGGCGAAGGCTGAGGGCGTGACCCTTGAGGACGTAATTGATGCGGCGGTCAAGGGAGCTTGCGGGTGAATCAAACCGCCCGCCTCACCGCTGATGCGGCCCGCGCAGCCTCTGCACTGCCTCCGCTTTTAGCGGAGGCCGAACGTGCTGCGGCATCGGCCTTCGGCGTTCATGGTCGTCGGCGCGCCGGCCCCGGCGAGACGTTTTGGCAATATCGTCAGGCACAGCCGGGCGACTCAATGCAGTCTATAGATTGGCGTCGGTCGGGGCGCTCTGATGAAGTGTTCGTGCGCGAAACCGAATGGGAAACAGCGCAAACGGTTTGGCTTTGGGCCGATGATGCGGCCTCCATGCGTTTTCAATCGAAATCCGCGCCCGCGCCAAAGGCCCAGCGCGCGACGCTGCTAGCACTATCCCTCGCAATTTTACTTGAGCGCGGCGGAGAACGATTTGCATTTTTGGGCAGAAATGACCGCTCGGTGCGTATCGGGCGAACAGGTATCAACCGTGCCGCCTTGCTGCTGAGCCGAGAGCGCGAACCTGATGGCGACTATGGCGCTGCGCCGAACGAAGTTGTCTATACCAGCGGCAGCCGCGCAGTTTTTATGTCCGATTTTTTCGGAGATCTCGCCCCCTTGAAAGTTGCAATGAACGAGGCGGCCTCGCGCCGTGTGAAAGGCGTCCTGCTTCAAATCGTTGATCCGGCGGAAGAAGCATTCCCGTATAAAGGGCGCGTGCTGTTCGAAAGTATCGCGGGCGGTTTGAGGTATGATGCGGACCGGGCTGAATCTCTGCATGACGCCTATCGGGAAAAGTTGGCCGAACGACGCGACGCGCTCAAATTGATCGCACGACAGGCGGGGTGGCGCTTTGCCATGCACCGCACGGATCAATCAGTTTCGCCGACGCTGATGATGCTTCACCAGACCCTTGAAAACGCGAGGGCTGGACGATGAGGCGAGTTGCGCCCGAAAGCGCGTACCGGAACGCGATACGATGCTGACGCTTGGCCCGCTTGGTTTTGCATCTCCATGGTTATTGCTCGGTTTGATCGGCTTGCCCATCCTATGGTGGTTGCTGCGTGCGACACCGCCTGCCCCGCTTCGCGAGCGATTTCCGGGCGTTGCAATCCTGCTGGGTCTGGAACCGCCGGAAAAAACGCCGGATCGCACGCCCTGGTGGCTTTTACTGTTAAGAATGGTGATCGTCGGTCTCGCGATTTTTGCTTTCGCGCAGCCGCTGTTGAATCCGACGAAACGACTTGCGGGCGAGGGACCCGTGCGTCTGATAATGGACGGTGGTTGGGCCAGTGCCGCTGATTGGGACGATCGTGTTGCGGCGGCGACCGAAATTGTTGATCAGGCGGGCCGGGCAAACCGTAGCATTCGCCTTGAGGTTCTTGCCGAACCATCTGATACCGAACGGACCGATGAAGCACTTTCAGCCGCAGAGGCCCGCTCGCGCATCGAAGCGCTGCAGCCCCGCCCTTGGATTCCGGATCGCGCCGCCCTGCTGAACCGGTTGAACGAGGAAGACGACGCTGAAACGATCTGGTTGCATGACGGTCTCGACCACGATGGTGCGGCGCTCGAAATTGCCACGACCTTATCCGAGCAAAATAACCTTCGTGTCCTCGCGCCCGAACGTCAGGTGCGCGCGGTCCAGCCCGCCCCTCCTGAGGGCAGCACTTTATCAGCAATCGTCCAGCGCGCGACCGCAGGGACGGCTTTGGATATCACAGTTATCGGTTACTCTGCGGAAAGTGACGGAGCGCGACGGCCCCTCATTACCGAGACGGCCAGTTTTAACGAAGAAGACCTGACGGCGACAGCGGAATTTGATCCTCCGCTCGAACTGCGCAACCGTATAGCAATGTTTGCTCTCGACGGTGCGCGGACAGCGGGCGGCGTTGCCCTGATTGATGACCGTTGGAGCCGCCGCCGTGTTGGCCTCGTCTCTGGCGAACGCACGGACGGCGGCCAAAGGCTGCTGTCGGGAACGCACTATGTCCGCGAGGCCCTTTCCGGAATAGCCGAAACGCGTGAAGGGTCGACAGGCGATCTCATGCAGCAAAACGTCGATGCGTTAATCGTCGTTGACGTCGGCGCGTTCCCACCGGAAGAGTCCGCCGCCTTGCTTTCCTGGGTTGAAGCCGGAGGTTTGCTTGTACGGTTTGCAGGTCCGACGCTGGCGGCAACCGCAGAAGAAGCCCGTGCAGGGTTCGGCCGTTTGGAAGACCCGCTTTTGCCCGTGCGTCTGCGTCCCGGTGGACGTGATCTTGGAGGTGCAATGAGCTGGGGAGCGCCTCAGCGGCTCGCACCATTCAAGCCCGACAGCCCTTTTTCCGGAATCGTTCCTCCAGAAGATGCGGCGATTACGAAACAGGTTCTGGCCGAGCCGGATATCGATTTGCCGACGCGAACCTGGGCCAGCCTCGCCGATGGTGCGCCCCTCGTTACCGCCGACACGCGGGGTGATGGGAGGATTGTACTGATCCACACAAGCGCGGATCCGAGATGGTCGACCCTTCCAATATCCGGCCTTTTTGTCGAGATGCTCGACCGGATTATTGAGTTCGGGTCCGGAGGCGTATCCGCCGCAGCGGGCGAAAGTTCAGGCTTTTGGCGTCCGATTTCTCTTATCTCGGCGGACGGTTCACTGCGTCCTGCAAGGGCCGAATCCTCAAATATTGCAGGCGAAAATCTGGGATTGACTGCAACGGCAATCGCGCCTCCCGGACTGTACGAATCCGTCGGCGGTGCAGAGGCCGGATCACGCCGCGCGCACAACACATTGGCGCCGGATGCCGTCCTGACACCGATGCCCGCATTCCCGTCCAGCGTCACTGTCGACAGCTTGGGCGCACGAACGGAGACCGAATTGAAATCGTGGTTCCTTGCTGCCGCCCTGTTGTTTCTGATGCTTGATGCCATCGCTGCGCTGGCCCTTTCGGGTAAGCTGCGGCGGTCAGTTGCGGCCCTCGCCCTCTTTGGTGTTGTCGGATCGGGCGGCGCGGAAGCCGCTGAGGACAAGGCGCTCCAGTCAGCACTCGGCGGCGCATTCGGATATATTGTCACCGGCGACGCCAAAACGGATCAAATCGTCCAGCAGGGCCTCTTCGGCCTCGTCTACACGTTGAATGCCCGCACATCGGTTGAACCGCCACTGCCGGTTGCGATCGATTTGGAGAACGATGAACTCGCAGTTTATCCGTTTATCTATTGGGCGGTCACACCCGGACAACAAACCCCAACGGATGACGCAATCGCGAAGCTGAACGAGTACATGCGCAGAGGCGGAATGCTGATGCTGGATACGCGCGATCAGAACCTCGCACTTGCAAGCGGCCAAACTCCGGGAACACGCGCGCTAAAGCGCCTGACCGCCGGTTTGGACCTTCCCCCTCTTGCGCCTGTTCCCGAAGGGCACGTGTTGCGCCGAAGCTTTTTTTTGCTGGATGAATTCCCGGGCCGGTGGAACAGCGGCGGCGTCTGGGTGGAGGCCACACCGCCCGAAGACGTGAATGAGGCCGCAAGCACCGGCGGTTTTAAAAATGACGGCGTTTCGCCCGTGATTGTCGGAGGCCGGGACTGGGTCGGCGCATGGGCAATGAACGACCGGGGACGGCCCGTGCTGCCGATGGGAAGCGGCGGCGAACGCCAGCGCGAAATGGCGCTGCGGTTCGGCGTCAACCTCATCATGTACACCTATACCGGATCGTATAAATCCGATCAGGTTCATATTCCTGCGCTGCTTGAGCGACTTGGACAATAAGGGCGACGCATGGAATTGAGCGCCACAGGCCTGATCTTCAATCCCGTCGTACCATTATGGGTACTCGCGGTTTTTCTGGTGTTGATCCTCGGCTTTTTTCTTCTGGGATTGGTCAGGCGCGCGCGCGGAGCCTGGCTGCGATTGCTGGCAGGGTTGGTCTTGCTCGCGGCGTTTGCAGACCCGAAACTCAGTCAGGAACTGCGTGATCCGCTGTCCGACGTCGCCTTGCTGCTCGTTGATGAAAGTGCGAGCCAGACAATTGATGGACGCGCCGCACTCACTGCCGGGGCATCGGCCGCTCTGCAAGCTGCTGCCGAGAGTTTGACTGATCCAGATGCGCCGCTTGAATTCAGAGTTGCGACGGTAAAAAGCGCCGCCGGAGAGGCATCGGATGATCCCGGCACGCGCCTGTTCACTGCCATCGAAACCGCGCTCGCAGATGTTGGTGAAGACCGTATCGCCGGAGCCGTGCTGATCACCGATGGCAACGCCCACGACGCACCGGATTGGGCAGGGCTTGATGAAGACGCAATTTCTGCCCGCTTTCCGGCACCGCTGCACGTCCTCTCGACGGGCCGCGACGGCAGCTATGACCGCCGGCTGATCTTGGAAAGCGCGCCGGCATTCGGAATCGTTGGGGAAGACGTCTCTATCCGTTTGCGCATCGAAGACCTCGGGGAAACGCCCGCCGGTGCGCCTCCGGCGCAGGTTGCTCTGCGAATTGACGGAAAGGACGTCCGCCGGGACGTCTTGACCGTTGGATCGCCGACGACAATCTCGGCAACGCTCGGGAAAGGCGGTGCGAGCGTCTTCGAGATTGTCGTCACCGAATTGGACGGCGAGATCACAACCCGCAACAACCGTGCTTTGTTTACGGTGCAGGGAGCGCGAGATCGACTGCGGGTTCTGCTCGTATCCGGTGAACCGCATGCCGGAGAGCGTTCCTGGCGAAACCTTCTCAAGGCCGACCCGAGCGTCGATCTTGTCCACTTTACGATTTTGCGGCCTCCGTCGAAGATGTCCGGCACGCCCATCCGCGAATTGTCGCTGATCCCGTTTCCGACGCGTGAGCTTTTCATGCAAAAGATCGATGATTTCGACCTCGTGATCTTTGATCGGTATACCCGTCGCGGGGTACTCGCCCCGGCCTATCTTGCGAATGTTGCCGACTATGTCCGCAAGGGCGGCGCGACACTGATTGCAGCGGGCCCCAACTTTGGCGGGCCGAACAGCCTTTACCGCAGTCCTCTGGCAGACATCATGCCCGCCGTGCCGACGGGCGGATCGGTGGAGAAGTTTTTCACCCCTCTTCTGACCGATCCCGGTGCAAAACATCCCGTAACCGCCGACCTTCCTCAGGCGGGCGCTGAACCGGAATGGGGCCGTTGGGCGCGCCTGATAGATATCCGTCCGCGCGCGGGTAATGTTTTGATGACCGGCGAGGATGACCAGCCGTTGCTGGTTCTTGACCGTGTTGGTGAAGGACGTGTCGCGATGCTGGCCTCGGATACAGCATGGTTATGGTCACGCGGTTTCGAAGGCGGAGGACCATTGGCCGAAATGCTTCGCAGGGTTGCCCATTGGCTGATGAAAGAACCGCAACTCGAAGAAGACGCGCTGACAGCCGAGACATCCGGTTCGCGCATCCAGGTCACGCGCCGCAGCCTTGGCGATGCACCAAAGGTCGCCGACATCGTCACCCCATCCGGCAACAGGGTCGTGGCCCAGTTCAGCAATGTCGGCCCGGGCAAGTGGCAAGCGACCTATAATGCCGAAGAAGCGGGGCTGTACTCGATCACTGACGGCATTCTCGAAACGTCGGCGGCGGTCGGACCACCTTCCCCGAAAGAGTTCGAAAATCCACTCGCAACCTTTGAAGTACTGCGTCCCGTTTCGAGCGTGACCGGCGGTGCGGAGGTGATGCTGCGGGACGCCGGGATACCGGAACTGCGCCGCGTTTCGGGCCAACGCAAGACGTCGGGAACCGGATGGATCGGTTTGCGCGAGCGAGGGGCCTATGTGGTGCGCGATGCCACCCTTACGCCGCTCGCACCTGGATGGTTGGCGCTGCTGATCGCGGCGGGACTGTTACTCGGCGCTTGGCGGATGGAGGGGCGCTAGCCCTCGTCAGGGATAATACCGGTCCATGAACTCGGCAATCGCATCCGCACCGCCGCGCTGCCACAGATCATTATGCCCGCCGCCCTCAAGCCAGCGATACCATTTGGGTTCGCCTGCTGCGTCGAACAGACGTTCGCCATGATCAATCGGAATAACCGCATCGTTGGTCCCGTGGACGATTAGCAGCGGCGCTTTGATTCCGGCAATCCGGTCGATAGAGCGAAACTTATCCTTCACAGCGCCGACCGCTTTGATCGGGAAAAAGCCGAATTTCTCCTGCGCAAGATCATCCATGGCAGAATAAGGCGTCTCGAGAATAACCGCTCCAACACCGCGTTCATTGGCCAGTGTCACAGCAATCCCGCTCCCGAGGCTTTCGCCATATAGCACGACGCCGCCGCGTTCGACCGGACGTCCGAGCAATACGGGCAGTGCATCGTAGACCGCGCGGGCATCGGCGGCGTGGCCGCCTTCCGTTGGCGAGCCTCCGGTCCCGGATCCGCCGCGCAAGCCGACACCGACAACGCCCCAGCCGCGATCCATCATCCACCGGAACCGCTCGGCGCGATGGCCAAGCACGCCTGCATTGCCATGAAAGTAAACAATAACCGGTTTATTCGGACCGGCATTATGGGTCCAAGTAACAACGTCAACGCCTTCGCTCGGAACAAGCTGTTCGGACATTTCAGGCACAAAACGCTCGGCGGGAACCTGCCGCTCACTGCCGTTGTGATACAGAAGATGGCGCTGACTGAAGTAAAGCAGCGCAAATCCGATCAGATAAAGTGCCAGCAAACGCAGGGCAAAAAACGCATACCCCTGCCAACCCCGGCGCTTCGGAGGCAAGCCTGTGAGCGTTTTTATCGTCCCAGAAAAAGCGCCCATCACGTCCTCCATTTTAGCAGGAACATGATCAATCGGAATTAAGGAAGCTTTACAGTCTTGCCCGAACCCGCTCGCCATCGCACTGTCGCCGGCATGAATAAATATGACTACTTTAATCTCCGTGATCGCGTGGCGCTGGTGACCGGGGCATCGTCCGGCCTCGGACGGCATTTCGCCGAGACGCTTGCCGCCGCCGGGTGCGTTGTCGGGCTGGCTGCGCGGCGAACGGAAAAGCTGATAGACGTTGCCGAGTGCATTGAAAATCAAGGCGGTACAGCCATTACCTTAAGAATGGACGTCACCGATGCGCAGGCGGTGGACGCCGGAATTGAGCGCCTGACCGAGGCGGCGGGCATTCCCACGATCCTGATAAACAACGCCGGAACAGCGGCCCCCGCACCCTTTCTTAAAGCAACGCCTGAAGAAACCGCGCAGGTCTTCGCGCTGAATCAAACCGCGCCGTGGACAGTTGCGCAAGCCGTCGCCCGACGGCTGGTAGACGCGCAAGCCATTGGTTCTATTATAAATATCGCATCGATCACCGGACTGAGAACTGTCGGCGGTGCCGCCAGCTATGCCGTGTCAAAGGCCGCTCTGGTTCAGATGACCAAGGTTCTCGCCCTCGAACTGGCCCGCCACGACATCCGGGTTAACGCCATCGCGCCGGGATACTTCGAGACCGACCTGAACCGCGATTTCCTGAACAGCGAGGCGGGGCAAAAGATCATCAACCGCGTACCCATGCGCCGATCCGGCGACGCGCAAGACCTTGATGGCGCTTTGCTTTTGCTTGCGTCAGAGCGCAGCCGGTTTATGACCGGCACAATTATTCCGGTCGACGGCGGCCATCTGGTTTCAGGATTATAGCCATGGATTTCACGATTTCTCCCCGAACCGAAGCCCTCCGCCAGACCGTTCGCGCCTTTATCGACGATCATGTAATTCCCGTGGAAAATGACCGAAAACTCTGGAATGACCATGAGAATATCGCGGAAAACCCGCTGAAAACTCTTAGGGATACCGCAAAGTCCCTCAAAATCTGGGCGCCGCAGGCCCCGACCGGGCGCGGCGGCCTCGGGCTCGACACCGTATCGCGCGCGGTGCTGTACGAGGAGGCGAACCGCTCGATCTTCGGCCCCGTCTGCCTCAACTGCGCCGCGCCCGATGACGGCAACATTTCGGTGCTGGCAAAACTCGGCACGCCCGAGCAACAAGACCGCTGGCTGCAACCCATCATCGACGGCGACGTGCGCAGCGCGTTCGCGATGACCGAGCCATCGCCCGGCGGCGGTTCGGACCCGTCGATGATCCGCACCACCGCCACCCGCCACGGCGACACGTACCGGATCACGGGGCGCAAGTGGTTCATCACGGGCGCGGCGGTTGCGCAGACATTCATCCTGCTGGCGCGCACGTCCGATGACCCGCGCTCGGGCCTGACCGCGTTCCTGTTCGACGCGGATCAGCCGGGCTGGAAGATCGAGCGCCGCATCGGCATCATGGGCCCCGAAGAACATGGCGGCCATTGCGAGATCAGCTTTGACGGGCTGGAAATCCCCGCCGGCAATATTCTGCTGGGCGAAGGGCGGGGCCTGAAGGTCACCCAGACCCGCCTCGGCCCCGCGCGCCTGACCCACTGCATGCGCTGGCTTGGTCTCGCCAAACGCTGTGTCGAGATTGCGCGCGATTATGCCGGGACCCGGGAGGGCTTTGGCGTGCGCCTCGCCGACCGCGAAAGCATCCAGCTGATGCTCGGCGGGTTGGCTGCCGACATCGAGACGGGCCGCCTGCTGACCATGAAGGCCGCATGGGAAATCGACCGCGGAGGCTTTGCCCGCAAGGAAGTCTCGATGGCAAAAATCCACGTCGCCAACCTGCTGCACCGCGCCGCCGACACCGCCATCCAGATCAACGGCGCACGCGGGTATTCCAAAGACACCGTGGTCGAATGGATCTACCGCTACGCCCGCCAGGCCCGCCTCGTCGACGGCGCGGACGAAGTCCACAAGATGGTCCTCAACCGCGAACTGGCCGGAGAAGGCAC
>CALGNW010000352.1 GCA_937958345.1 uncultured Neomegalonema sp.
ATCAGCCGTGAGCTGTCGCGCAACAGCCTTCCGAACGGGGCATACCGGCCTGTCGTCGCGGACGGAGGCTATCTGTCACGCCGCCAGCGGGCCGCGCTGCTTGAACAGGATGAACCGCTGCGCCGCTATGTGCTCGACCGCGAACCGCCTCAGAGGGCGGTTGGCGTGGCTGTGCCCGAAGAACCGGACCAACCTGCCGCTACAAGCCCAATTTGCTCCACTTGGCGTCTACCTTGGCGATGGTTTCGTCGTCCATTTCCAGCACCTCGCCCCATTCGCGGTCCGTCTCGCCCTCCCACTTATCGGTCGCGTCGAGGCCCATTTTCGACCCCAGTCCCGAGACGGGTGAGGCGAAGTCGAGGTAGTCGATGGGGGTGTTTTCGATAATTGTGCAGTCGCGTGCGGGGTCCATGCGCGTTGTCACGGCCCACCACACATCGTCCCAGTTGCGGCAATCAATGTCCTCGTCCACCACGATCACAAACTTGGTGTACATAAACTGGCGCAGGTAGGACCACGCGCCCATCATCACGCGCTTGGCGTGGCCGGGATACGCCTTTTTCATCGACACCACGGCGATGCGATAGCTGCATCCTTCGGGCGGCAACCAGAAATCCACGATCTCAGGGAATTGCGCTTGCAACAGCGGGATGAACACCTCGTTCAGCGCCTCTCCCAATATGGCAGGCTCATCCGGCGGACGGCCGGTATAGGTGGACAGGTAAATCGGCTTTTCGCGCATGGTGATAGCCGTGACGGTAAAAACCGGGAATTTCTCGACCGAGTTATAATAGCCCGTGTGATCGCCGAACGGTCCCTCGTCGGCATATTCGTCCAGCGAGACCGTCCCCTCCAGAATGATCTCGGCGGTCGCGGGCACTTTGATCGGCTGCGTCACGCAATCGGCCAGTTCTGCGGGCTTGCCGCGCAGCAATCCGGCGAAGTGATATTCCGACAGGTTATCGGGCACAGGCGTTACCGCCGCGAGGATTGTGCCGGGGTCCGCGCCCAGCACGGCTGCCGCGGGGAGCGGCTCCGGTTTTTCGCCCTTCCACCGACGATGGTGCTGTGCGCCGCCGCGATGTTTCAGCCACCGCATGATTAGCTTGTTTTTACCCAGCTTCTGCATCCGGTAAATGCCGAGGTTATAGTCGTCCTCGCGCTTGCCTGACGGTCCCTTTGTTACCACCAGCGGCCACGTCACCAACGGCCCCGCCTCGTTCGGCCAGCAGGTCTGGATCGGCAAGCGGTCGAGGTCGATGTCATCGCCCGTCAGGACCACCTCTTGGCAGGGTGCTTTCTTGCCCATCATGCCGCCGAAACCCTTCGGCTTCATCGTCAGGACGGTTTTAGCGAGGGGCAGCAGGCCCAGCGCCTCTTTGATTCCGCGCGGCGGCTCGGGCTGGCGCAGGAAGGCCAGCAACTCGCCGACTTCGCGCAATTCCTTACCCGTGCGGCGCTCCTTACCGTCCAGCGTCACACCCCGCGCCACACGCTCCACCGTGCCGAACAGATTGCACAGCACCGGCATTTCCGCCTTGCGCCCGTCCTCCTGCACCACATTCTCAAAGAGCAGAGCGGGACCCCCGGCGTGCAGGACCCGTTTGTGGATTTCGGTCATTTCGCGGTCGGTCGAGACTTGCTCGGTGATCCGCACCAGATCGCCGTCTTTCTCGAGCCGTTCGATAAAATCGCGCAGGGAGGTATAGGCGGTCATGGCGGTCTCCGGTTCATTCCCGCAGACACTTAGCGCGCGAGGTGGCCGACGTCACGCCCCCGCCCGCGTTCTTCCACAAGGGTCATATTTTGGCGCGAATTTAGAGGTTGGTTAACCCGAGCGGCACAAACCAAGAGGCATCCCGATGAAACTGTGGAAGACCGTAATCATGGCGGCAACCCTTGGTATGACAGTCCAGAATGCCTCTGCGGACGCGGGTATGGTGCATGTCAGCCCGAAACTCGCCCTCGCGCAACCGTGCGGCAGTGGCAGTTCCTGCGCCTTTACCTGGACGCTGGCGACACGGTACGGCGTGGCCCTGCGCTTTGCCGAAGAACGGTATGGCCGCCGCGATCTCAGCTGGACGCTGCTCGGCGTTGATTTTGCGCAGCTTGACGCGCCGCAGATTTTTTATGCGGGGGCATATGATAATCGTAAGGACATCGTCATTCAGCTGACGCCCCGCGCCGCGCGGGACGAAATGCGCGCGTTGTTCCAGCTTTCACACGAGGTCATCCATACGCTGTCGCCCATCGGTCCGGGCGCAAGTCCGAGCGTGTTGGAGGAGGGTATCGCGACCTATAACTCGCTCGATTATGTCCGCGACGCCGGTTTTGATATCGGCCCGACCTACATCGGCGCCGAGCGATACGAGGATGCGTATTGGGCCATCGTCGAACTGGAGGCCAAGCAACCGGATTTTCAGCGCCGGACAGCGGCCCTGCGCGCAAATTATGGCAGCTTGTCCGGCCTCAGCCCGGCCCAGATTTTGCGCTCTTACCCGTCAATCGGCCCGTCATTGGCGCAACGGCTGGCGCGCAATTTCTGAACCGGTGCATGGCACAGTCAGTCGGTTAGAGTGCCCATTGACGCGGACAGCAGGTGTTTTGAATAGGGGTGCGTCATGCGCATATTGCGCATGTCATCTACGCTCATCATCTCGACCACTTCGCCGTTTTGCATCACGGCGATGCGCTCGCACATATGTCCGACCACTGCGAGGTCATGCGAGACCATCAGGTAGGACAGATTCCGCTCGGCCCGAATATCGGTCAGCAAGTTCAAAATCTCGGCCTGTACGGATACATCCAGCGCCGATGTCGGCTCGTCCAGCAGCAGGATTGCGGGTTCCGGTGCGAGCGCCCGCGCAATCGCGACGCGCTGGCGTTGACCGCCCGAAAGCTGGTGCGGATAGCGGAACCGGAAAGACGGCCCCAACCCGACGTCATCCAGCAGCTTTTCGATGCGCGGTTCGATGTCTTTGAACCCGTGCAAAGTCAGCGTCTCGCTGAGCACCTGATCAATCGAATGGCGCGGGTGCAGCGAAGCGTAGGGGTC
>CALGNW010000353.1 GCA_937958345.1 uncultured Neomegalonema sp.
CGGTTTTCCGCCGAATAGACCGTAGCAATCGAGTTTACCATCAGGTTCTCGAATTCCAGCGTTTCCATCAGGTCGGTGTTCCAGATCAGCGAGCGGTCTGTAACCTTGATGTCTGCCATATTCTGCCAGATCGCCGAGACACGCTGGCAACCGGATTGCAGCGTTTCCTCGGTGCGGAAAACGGCTGCGTCCTCCTGCATCGCACGTTGCATATCGTCGCGCAGGTTTGCGGTTGGCGTGCCACCATCGGCGTTCCGCAAACGATCAAAGCGATCCATGACTTTCTCGACTTGAGCCTTCGGCATCTCTTTCACCGACGCCTTGCGGTCAACGACCTCGGCGGCCTTGATGCCCGCAGCACGGCCAAAGACAACCAGATCGATCAGCGAGTTCGAGCCAAGCCTGTTTGCGCCGTGAACACTTGCGCAACCTGCCTCGCCAATCGCCATCAGGCCCGGCACGATTGCATCCGGGTCGCCGTCCTTCGGTGCAACGACTTCTCCCCAATAGTTCGTCGGTATACCGCCCATGTTGTAGTGAACGGTCGGCAATACAGGGATCGGTGCTTTGTTCAGGTCGACGCCCGCGAAGATACGCGCGCTTTCTGAAATACCCGGCAAACGCTGGTGCAGCGTTTCCGGCGGCAAGTGATCGAGGTGAAGGAAGATGTGATCTTTCTTCGGTCCGACACCGCGTCCCTCGCGGATCTCCATGGTCATACAGCGGGAAACGACGTCGCGCGAGGCAAGGTCTTTGTAGGTCGGCGCATAGCGTTCCATAAAACGCTCGCCCTCTGAGTTGACGAGATATCCGCCTTCCCCGCGCGCACCCTCGGTAATCAAGCAACCAGCGCCATAAATTCCGGTCGGGTGGAACTGGACGAACTCCATGTCCTGCAATGGCAGGCCAGCGCGTGCCACCATGCCGCCGCCGTCACCTGTACAGGTGTGTGCCGATGTCGCGGAGAAGTATGACCGACCGTATCCGCCGGTCGCCAGAATGACCATCTTGGCACGGAAACGATGCAGTGTTCCGTCATCAAGCTTCCATGCGATGATGCCGGTACACGTGCCGTCGTCGTCCATAATCAGGTCAAGTGCAAAATACTCGATGAAGAATTCCGCATTGTTCTTGACTGACTGACCATAGAGCGTGTGCAAAATCGCGTGACCGGTTCTGTCGGCGGCTGCGCAGGTTCGTTGAACGGGAGGACCTTCGCCGAATTCTGTGGTGTGGCCGCCGAAGGGCCGCTGATAAATCTCACCCTTTTCAGTCCGCGAGAATGGGACTCCGTAATGCTCTAACTCGTAAACCGCCTTTGGCGCTTCGCGCGACAGATACTCCATCGCATCCATATCGCCGAGCCAGTCCGACCCTTTGATGGTATCGTACATGTGCCACTGCCAGTGGTCGGGACCCATGTTGCCGAGTGACGCGGCGATCCCGCCCTGAGCCGCAACGGTGTGCGAGCGGGTCGGGAATACCTTCGTGACACAGGCGGTTCTTAGGCCCGCCTCGGAAGCGCCGAGCGTAGCGCGCAGACCTGCGCCGCCCGCGCCGACAACTACAACGTCATAGTCGTGGTCGATGAATTCGTATGCAGACATAACGTACCTTAATTTCAGACCGAAAACGCGATCATCGCGACGGAGAATGCAGCGGCAAAACCTAGGCCGGTGCTAATCAGACTAACAGCAAGCAGGCTGCCCGTTCGCCATGCAGGTGCATGGACGTAGTCTTCGATCACGGTTTGCAAACCGAGTTTCAGGTGGTGGAAGACCGCAAGCATAAACAGCGCGGCAACAATAGCGTTCAAGGGCGACTTGTAGGTCGAAATAACCTCGCCCCATGGCTGACCGAGTGACACGGCAAACGGCACAATAAAAAATGGGGTTAGCAGCACGAGACCGATTGCCGATATCCGTTGCGAGATAAAGTGACCCGTGCCCGACTTAGCCGATCCGAGGCCGCGCACTTTCGCGCGCGAAGTCCGCATATCTGCGCTCATGCCAATGCTCCCACAAGAATAAGCAGCACAGCAAGTACACCCGCCGCGACCAGCATGATATAACCGGATAAGGTGGCCTCTTCGATCTCGAAACCATATCCGGCATCCCACAGCAAATGCCGGATGCCGTTGCACAGGTGATAGCAGAGCGAGAACGCAAATCCGATCAGGATGAGATGCCCGATCCACGAGGTAAGAAGTCCGTCAATAAACGCAAAGGCTTCGCGCCCTGTTGCAGCGGCGATAAACCACCATGCAACCAGAACAGCACCGATGCTGTTTCCGACGCCTGTGACGCGGTGAAAAATCGAAAGAACCGATGTGATCTGGGGCCGGTAGACTTGTAAATGAGGCGACAGCGGCCGGTTTCCCCGGTCGACGGCGGCGCCATGTTCGCTTTTTGACATTATTTAACTCTCAAAGTCGCGGATTCGCGCGGACCTTACGCCTTACGCTGCAGTGCGGCAAACACTATACCGCTACAAAGTAATCACAAGTGCTGCACCGTCGCATCTCTGGCCTGATCGGTTAAATTTTCTTAAATATCTGGTGTTAGCGGTTCCGGAGTGTCGAATTGCGGACCGGATAAGCCGCCTTTACGGAGGCTCTGATCCGCACTAATGCGTCTCACGTAAAACAGGCCTGCGAAATAAGCCATCAGAGGAGCGGACATGCCGATTTATGCACTGGACGGGGTCGAACCGAAAATTCATCCGACGGCATGGATCGCGCCCGGCGCGGTTATCGTTGGCAATGTCGTGCTCGGGGAGGGGGCGAGCGTCTGGTTCAATGCTGTTATTCGCGGCGATAACGAGCAGGTGACCATCGGTCCGCGTTGCAATGTTCAGGATGGCTGCGTTTTGCACTCAGATCCCGGCTTTCCGCTGACGCTTGAGGCTGATGTGACGCTCGGGCATGCTGCCATTGTCCACGGATGCACGATCGGCGAGGGCGCGCTCGTTGGTATGGGCGCGACTGTGCTGAATGGCGCGACGGTCGGGCAGGGCGCGTTAATCGGAGCAAACGCTCTTGTACCCGAGCGAAAGGAAATTCCTGCCGCCTCGATGGCATTAGGTGCGCCCGCGAAAATCGTGAAGGAACTGAGCGAGGCGCAAATGGCAGGGCTCAGAGCGACGGCGATGCATTACGTCCAGAATTCGACAAGGTTCATGGAGGGGCTCGTCGA
>CALGNW010000354.1 GCA_937958345.1 uncultured Neomegalonema sp.
GCCATGAAGGCTTCGAACACCGCATCCAACACGATGATCGAATTCTCGGAGGAACAGGATGTCGAGTTATCAAACGTCTTCGATGCCGCGATTTTTTGAGCCGCCTGTTGCAGGTCGGCGGTTTCATCAACAATCACCGTCACATTGCCCGCACCCACACCAAGCGCGGGCGTGCCGGACGAGTAGGCGCGGCGGACGTTATCCTGACTGCCCGTCACAACAAGCAAATCGACGGTCTCCATCAACCGCTGCGTCTTGATCTTTGACGCGGGCGCGGGGACCATCTGCACGAGGTCGCGCGGAACACCGATACGATCGAATTCGGCATGGATATAACCAAGTAACATCTCGCACGCCTGTATCCCCTTGGGAGAAGGCGCAAGAATAATCGCGTTGCCGCACTTGACCGCGTTAATTGCGTTATTAGCCGGCGTAGCGACCGGATTGGTTGACGGAACAACCGCACCAACGACACCCTTCGGACGCGCGATCTCGGTGATGCCGCTATCCGCGTTCTCGGATAGCACGCCGCACGTCACCGCCTCCTGAATGTCGCGCAATAGCCCGAGCGTCTTGCGGTGGTTCTTTGTAATTTTGTCTTCGACATTTCCGAGGCCGGTCACTTTCACAGCCAGTGCAGCCATCTCGGCATTCCGCTCGGGCTGCATGATGGCCCAACCAATCGCCAGCGCGGCGCGATCATAGCGCGTCTGGTCGGCACCGTTCTCGAACGCCAGTTGCGCTGTTCGAGCGCGCGCAACCAGATCATCGATCATTGCCTCGTCAGGCGACACATCAGCGGTTGCAGGGGCGTCCATCGGAAAATCCTTTTTCAGAGAAAGCACCGCCCGCGGCTCTGCGGGCGGTGCATGGTGTTTTTTATCAGAGGCCTTCGAGCAATTCGGAAAGCGTTTCCTGACGCTTCGCCCACATCGCCTGAACCTCTTCGCGGTTCATAACGTGCAACGGCGAACCGCCCGCTTTCATGCGCTTGGTAACGCGCGCATGCTCAAACATCCCCGGAACCTTAGCGGCAAGAACGTCGATAACATCCTGAGGCGTACCTTTCGGGACCATGAGGCCGCGGAAGTTCACCGATGCATTATCAACATCATAACCCGCTTCTTTCAGCGTCGGCACATCCGGCAGAAAGTCGTTCCGCTCCAGATCAGCAACGGCGAGGATTTTCACATTGCCCGCTTCCGCCGCACGGAAAGCATCGGACAGGTTATTGATGCCGCCAACGACGTCTCCGGCAATCACGGCTTTCATCGCCGCTGCGCCGCCACCCTTGGTCGGAATGTAAACAAACTTCGCTCCGGTTGCCTTTTGGATTTGCAGCGCAGCGATGTGGTGGCCGACGAACAGACCAGCGCCTGACAGAGTTACCTTACCCGGGTTTTCTTTTGCAAAATCGACCATTTCTTCGATTGTGTCATACGGGCTATCTTTGCCGACAACGACGACAGCCGGATCAGCGCCCCAATTGGCGATTGGCTCAAAACTATCCGCCGAATATTTCACACCGCCCTTGATAGACTGCGCAATGAAGTGCGGGACGTTATAGGCAGAAAGCATGTAGCCGTCAGCTTCGGCCTCTTCCGCAAACCAATTCCAGCCGACGCGGCCACCAGCGCCGGGCTTGTTGAGGATGTACATCGGCTGGCCGAGCATATCTTCATTACCCGCCACCATCGTCACGATCCGCGCCTGAAAGTCAGTAGCACCACCAGCGCCGTAGGAGACAGCTACGCCAATCGGACGCGACGGATAATCTTCTGCGGAGGCCGGGATCGCGAGGGCCATTGTTGCCGCCGCAAGCGACAGCCCAAGTGTTTTCAACATCGTCTTCATTTTTCTCTCCCAAGTTTACCTGCCTGCTTATTCACAGGTCAGAATATCATTCCACGAGGCGTTTGGACTTTTAACAAAAGCGCAAAAAGCCCATAGATTATTGCCATGAAAATTGCCGTAACTATGATCCGCTTCGCCCAGCCCTTCAACTCGGTACGCGGTGCGGGATCGTAGAGCGTATAAAGCGTAAAAAATGCCAGTGTTGAGCTGGCGTAGAATCCCATGCCCCGCCGCACCCAGTCATATGACCAATGGCCTTCCAGAGTAGCAATCTTGCCGTATCCTTTGGCCGCCCAGAAAATGTAAATCAGCATGACAATCAGGCCGGGGATGATGGCGCGCACAGTCGCACCGTCCAAACCCTCGCCAACTTTCGACAAACCCATGACAGCGCGAATAAAATTCCACAGGGCAAAGATACCGAAGAACACCGAAATCAGACGGGGAAAGAGAAAGGCTTCTTCGGGTTGTTGTGTAAAGCTGACCCACCCGACGGTCAGTGCTACCGCGAGAATAACCGAAGAAGCCGCCAGGTGCTGTGTTCGCGAAGCAGTCATGCTCGGGCTCCTGCATCAGAGGCCGGGCTTTTGCTGTTCGCGCGGTGCGACATAAACGAATATCCGACAGAAAGGATGACAAGCACGATCAGTCCGATGTTCAACGACCCGGTCATAAAGTACGTCGCCTTAGCCCAGACACCGTCATACATCGCGCCCGCAATCATCGAGCCCTGAACGAAATTCGACTCGGCAATCGGACCAAGGATCAGACCCAGAACGACCGGCGCAGCCGAGAACCCGAACTTTTCAAGGAAATACATGCCCAGACCGAGCGACAACATAATCCAGACATCACCCATTGATTGCTGAACCGAATACGATCCGAACAGCGACAACACCAAAACGGCGGACGCCATAATCGGCAAAGGAGCACGGGCAATTTTTGCCGCCCATTTTGCGATAGCGATTCCGAAAATCACCATCAATATCTGGCCGATCAACATCGAGTTGATAAAGGTCCAGATCACTTCGGGATTCCGCTCGAAAATATCGGAGCCGGGAAAGATGCCGTGGATGAGCAAGCCGCCCAAGAGGACTGCCGCAGTTGGCGACCCGGGAATTGATAACGTCAGCAAGGGAACCAGTGACGGCCCAACCATCGCATTATTCGCCGACTCCGCAGCAATCAGACCCTCGGGGTGACCCGTTCCGAATTTGGCTTTGTTAGGCGAAAACTTTTTCGACTGATCGTAGGCAACGAGACCGGCAATCTGACCGCCAATACCGGGGATTAACCCGACGATGGAACCGATCACCGTTCCGATTGTCAAAGGCCGCGCGCTGCGCGCTACCTCGCGGACAGAGTCGCCAATTGCGTGTTCGGGAACTTCGACAGTCTCAATCGCGACTTTGCGCCGCCCCTTGGCGAACATGTCCAAAACCTGCGGGATCGCGAAAATTCCGATCAACGCGGCAATGATATGAATCCCGCCCGTCAAAGCGTCGTGAAAAATGAAACGCTGCGCCCCCTGAATGTCGTCATACCCGATCATCGAAAGCCAAAGGCCGATACAGCCCGACAACAGCCCTTTTACAAACGATTTGGAATCGAGCGACCCAATCACCGTCACCCCAAGAATGGCCAGCCAAAACAGATGCGAGGGACCAAACGCCAGCGCCCATTGCGCGAGCACCGGCGTCAGAAAAATTAGCAGCAAGACACCGGTAATCCCACCAATTCCCGAGGACATGAAAGACAGATGCAAAGCGCGCGCGCCCTCGCCATTCTTTGCCATCTCGTGTCCGTCAAGGGCGGTGGCGATGTTCGCAGGTGCCCCCGGTATCTTAAGCAAAATCGCGCTAACGGCCCCGCCGGCAACAGTTGACGTGTACGCCGCCCCCAAAAGAATAAGGCCCTGCGTTGGCGAAAGCTGGAATGTGAACGGGATCAGCAAAGCAACCGCCATCGTCGGCGACAAACCCGGCGTTGCACCGAGGATCAAGCCTCCGATGGTCCCGCCAAGCAAAAGCATAAATGCGATGGGTTCGAAAACCCCGCCGAAATAACTCAGGAACTCCATTAGGCTCCCGTCCTCCTCTGACGAACTCTGCGGTTCGTTAATTTCCATCGAGGCTAGAACATGAAAATAGGAATGCAAACGTTTTCATTAATGATAGACTGGCGGTGACATGGCGATAGTTCGATCACGCAAAGGCGCACCGGGACTGGTTGAGGTGGCCGCCCGTGCTGGCGTTTCACCGGCGACAGTTTCGCGGTATTTCAACTCACCGGAAATTGTAAAACCGGATACAAAAGCGCGGATTGCCGAGGCCGCCGCCGAGCTTGGCTATATCCGTGACAGGCTGGCGGGTGCGTTGCATACCCGTTTTTCCGGCACCATGGGACTTATCGTGCCGACGGTCGACAATGCTATTTTCTCGGAATTCATCGAAGTTTTCGGGGGGCGTCTCAGTGAGCATGACCGAACGATGCTGATTGCGTCGCACGGTTATGACCTCTCACTCGAGGTGGCAATCGTCCGATCACTGTTAGAGCGCCGTATAGACGGAGTTGTCATTATCGGTTTTGACCACGAGGCGATACCGATCACGATGCTGGAAGAACGCGGCGTACCGGTTATCTCGGCGTGGAACTTTCGTCCGGATTCGCGGCTGCATTGCGTTGGAACTGATAACCGGAACGCCGGCGCGACGGTGACCAGACATCTGCTCGATCTGGGGCATCGGGATATCGCCTTCCTTTTCCCGGAAACACAAGCGAACGACCGCGCACGCGACCGCCTGGAGGGCGCATTAGCCGCCGCGCAAGAGGTTGGTGTTGAACCATCACCAGACCGACTGCGCATCGCGCCCTACGATATTGGCCAAGCTAAATCTGTCGGCCAAGCCGTCTTGAGCCACAATCCGCCGAGCGCCGTCGTATGCGGAAACGACATCATCGCACAGGGTGTTCTATACGCCTGCCAAGCCAAAGGCGTGCGGATACCGGATCAGCTGTCGATTGTTGGAATCGGAGATTTCCGCGGCTCGGCGCACACTGAGCCGGGCCTGACGACGCTCCGATTGCCGGCCCGTAAGATTGGCGAAAGTGTTGCCGACACAATCCTCAGCATGAGCCAATCGGGCATACCCGAAAAAACTTTTCGTAAGAATTTCGATGGCGTACTCGTCGAACGAGGATCAACACAATCTGTCTGAAGATGGTCGGAGCGGTAGGATTCGAACCTACGACCCCCTGGTCCCAAACCAGGTGCGCTACCAGACTGCGCCACGCTCCGTCCGGCGGTGGATAGCGCATCCGACTCGCCGTAGCAAGCCCCCACGCGTGTCATTTT
>CALGNW010000355.1 GCA_937958345.1 uncultured Neomegalonema sp.
TCCTCTTCGGCCAGCGCGGCGGGATCGAAGGTGTTGATCCCGTCAGACCGTGCGGCGGCGAGCAGGATTGCGAGCAGCTTTGGGGGAATTTCGGGTGCGCGGGACAGAGCGATCAGGCGGTCGGCGGGTGCGGAGCGGACGGCGTCGCCGAAATGTTTCGTGATGAGCGAGGCCGCCAGCCGCATGCGCGCCTTGTCGGGATCGAGCGTCGCGAACGGCCAGTCGTGGTTCTCGGCCTGATAGGCGAGGGCGTCGATCAGGTCGGGCAACTGTGCGGCGGCGGCGTGCTGCGTCCAGAAAGTGTCGAGCCAGTCGGCTGTCACATCGGAGACCGACAGGAACAAATCGGCGGCGAGTGCCTCGTCTCCGGTTGCCAGTGCCGGTTTCAGGGTCAGGGCGGTTTGTGCCAATTCGACGGCATCCTTGCGCCCTGTCGCGAACAGTGCCGGGATCAGCGCACCGACGGTATCGCCCCGGCGGGCCAACTGGATACGGGCGACTTCGAGGGCGAATTCATACGTGGCATCGCTGTCGCCGCGCAAAAGATTCGCAAGCGTCGCGGCGGGCAGGTCGAGGCAGAAGAGGCCGTTTTCGATCAGCGCACGGCCCGCGAACGCGCGGACTTCTTCGGCCTTTGCCTCGGTCAGCAGACGCAGCAAAGCCTGAGGCTGTGCGTCCCACAAATGGGCAAACGGTTCTTCGCGCGCCGTTGCGGGTGCGGGCGCTGATCCGGCATTGCCCCAGTAAAGCGCCCCCGGCTTGGTAACGAGGCGCGCGCCTTTGCCGTGCATGATGTGATTGAGCGCAAAGCGGTGACCGAGGGGCGGGTAATAGGTGGTGACAACAGACCGCGCCGCCCAACTGTACCGGCTGATTGCCCGCGCCTGCGGTTCGGTGTCGCCGGTTTCCAGCAGACAGGCGGTCGCCAGCGTCACATAGGCGGGGTCGTTCAGCTCGGCCCGCTTTCTCAGATCACGCCATATCCGACGCCGGAAATATGCCCGCGTTTTATCGGACCATGCGAGCCGCGTGTCGTCTTTCCCGAACGCCCTGTCCTTTGCGCCGCCCTGTCCCGTGTTCCTGTCGTAGATATAGCTGCCGCGAGATGAAAAGTTCTGGCGCGTTTCATCGAACCGATAGGCGAACAGGCCAAAGATTTCGGGATCATCGAACGCTTCGGCGGCCTTGAACACGCGCCGCAATCCGCGAAACAGAAACGGGGAAAAGGGAGTCTGGCGCAAAACGTCGATCACCAATGCACGCGCCTCGGGTGCGTGACGTGACAGCAAAAAGAGGGCGACGATCGTGTCCTGTTGTTCGCTGCCGAAATCGGAACCGGCGGGCAGTCGCGCCCTCTGCGCCTGACCGGCTGCGAGGCTTAGATAGCCGGTGATTTGTGCGACCGCTGAAGCATGGTTTGTTTGCAGCGCACCCGCAACCGCCAGAGGCAGATCATTCGCTATTTTCCGGGCCTCCTGCGCAGGATCACCCAGCGCGGAAAGGGTGATACAGGCTGGCATGTGAACCGCCGGATCATCGTCACCGGCGAGGGCGTCGAGCGCGGGGATAATCGCCTCTGGCGTGCCATGCCCGCACCGGTAAAGCGCATAGGGCAAAACGCGGCTCGCCATCGGTCCGGCATCGTGGCGAAAGGCAGCCAGTGCGGCGGTTGCGGTTGTCAGTTTGGTTTGCCCGATACGCCAGATCAGTTTCGCCGCGCCGCTATCGGCCATACTGCCCGCGCGTTCGAGCAGATACAGCATCCGCGCGGCGCGGGGATCGCCGGTATCCGGTGCTACGGCGCTGGGTCCGCCGGGGGTATCATCCCAAGGCGTTTGTTCACCGGCGGGTTCGTATCCCTGAGTGGTGCGTGTCTGGATCAGGCTTTCAAAGATGCGTTCGGCGGTTTCCAGATCGACAGGGTCAGGGGTGCGCGTACCCTCCTTCAATTCGCCGCCGCTGAAACCGTAGCGGTAGTTCACCAGATACCGGTCCGTGCCGACTTCGCCCAATTCGATGATATAGCTACGCTCGCGCGATTGCCGCAGGACCAAATTGGCTGTCTGGATGATCTTCATAACCGGATTTGGTCCGTCACGCCGATGCTGAGGATCAAAGCCTAAAACGGGGATGCCGAAAAGGGCAAGCGCGAGTTACGCGCCGCCGCTCAACGCCGCGTTTTATCCCCCTAGCCCCGCGTCCTGATCTCGGGGGGTATGAACGCTGTTACCTCGGGAATTGTGCCGTCGAACCGCTCTATTTCGACAAGACAGCTATGCGCGATGGGGCCTTGGCCAAGGCGGGACGTACCCTTGTCCAGTGTCAGCACGTTGGGATTGCCGTGCTTGCACAGGCCGAGGGGTTCGGCGGGATCATACCACGCGCCGGTACTTATCTGGATCACCCCCGCACGCACGCTGTCACTGAGGATCGCCGCGCCGAGACAGGCGCCGCGATCATTGAACAGGCGGACGATATCGCCCCCGGCAATCCCGCGCGCTCCGGCATCATCGGGGTGGATCGTGACGGGTTCGCGGTCTCTGATCTTGCCCTTGCGGCTGATCGCGCCGTGGTCAAGCTGTGAGTGCAGCTTGTCTTTCGGCTGGTTCGAAATCATGTGCAGGGGATAGGTCGTGGCATTGCCCAGCCATTCCACAGGCTCGCGCCACACCGGATGGCCGGGGCAATCATCATACCCGAAGCTGTCGACGGTTTCCGAGAAAATCTCGATCTTGCCGCTTGGTGTTTTCAGGGCGTTTGCGACCGGATCGGCAACAAAATCACTGAGCATCACCGTAGGGCGTTCGGGCGGCGGATAGAAGAAATAGCCGTCCTCGCGCAGTTGATCGAGGCTGGGGAGTTCGACCGCAGCGCGCTGGCGTGTGATGTCATAAATCCAACGCAGCCAACCGGCCTCGTCGCGGCCCTCGGTAAAGGCTTCGCCCGCACCCATCTGCGCGGCGATGCCGGCAAAGATATCGTAGTCATTGCGCGCCGCGCCGGGGGGCTCGGTTACTTTGGTCATCGCGATGATATACGGATCGCGCTGAGTCATTGCGATGTCCGTGCGTTCCATCGGGGTCGTTGCGGGCAGGACAATATCGGAATGCCGTGCCATCGCGGTCCAGCACCATTCGTTGGTGATGATCGTTTCCGGCTTTTGCCACGCGCGCAGCATCCGGTTCAGGTCCTGATGATGGTGAAACGGGTTGCCGCCCGCCCACCAGATCATGCGGATATCGGGATAGGTGCGGTCCTGTCCGTTAAACTGATACGCGCCGCCGGGGTTTTCCAGCATATCGGTGATGCGGGCGACGGGAATGAACTCGGTGATCGGCTTGTCGCCTTGGGGCAGAGAGCCGGTGGTCAGTGAGGTGAAGTGGTTGCCGATGCTGTTTTCAGCCGAATATCCGAAACCGACGCCGCCGCCTGCCGTTCCGATTTGTCCCAGCATCGCGGCGACGGTGATGGCGGCCCAATAGGGTTGCTCGCCGTGGTCCTGTCGGGTCAGTGACCATGCGACCGAGATCATCGTGCGTTGCGATGCCATGCGCCGCGTCAGGTCTTTGATCGTATCGGCGGACAGCCCGCAAATCGGTGCGGCCCATTCGGCGCTTTTGGGGGTGTCATCTGCCTCGCCCGAAAGATAGGCGGCGAATTTATCAAAGCCCGTCGTGTAGGTTTCAAGAAACGCCGTGTCATGCAGTCCCTCGCGCAAAAGCGTATGCGCAATGGCCAGCAGCAGGGCGGTATCGGTGCTGGGTGCGGGCGCGAGCCATTCCGCGCCCAGTTCGTCCATCATATCGGACCGCAGCGGGCCGATGTTGACGAAGTGCGTTCCCGCCTTGCGGGCCGCGCGCAGACCGCGGGTCTGGACATGCGCGCCAAGTGCGCCGGATTCGATCTGACCGTTTTTAACCGGCACACCGCCGAAGGCGACAAAGAGGTCGCAATTCCCCTCGATCGATTCCCAGCTTGTCGCGGTTGCGATGTAGTCGCGATAACTGCCGAGGACATGCGGGATCATCGCCTCGGCAGCGGCAAACGAATATGTGCCGAATGAATTGGTGAAGCCGCCGACGGTATTAAGAAAACGCTTCAACTGCGAGGGCGCATGGTGAAAGCGGCCCGCGCTGGCCCAGCCATAGCATCCGGCATAAATCGACTGGTTTCCGTGGTCGCGGCTGATGCGGGTCAGGTCGTCCGCGATCAGGCGGTTTGCCTCGTCCCACGAAACGGCGACAAAGGGTTCCTGCCCGCGCCTTTCAGGATGTGCGCCTGCGCCGTGTTCCAGCCAGCTTTCGCGGATCATCGGTTCGGTGATGCGGGTGGGGCCGGTTTGAACGTCCAGCGCGCCCTGACCGATCGGGGACGGATCGGGGTCACACTCGAAATCATACATCTCGGTCGCGCGCCCGTTTTCGGACCGCACGCGATAGGTTCCCCAGTGATTGGCCGTCAGCGGCAGGTCGGTATGGTCTGTCATGGCAGGACACCTAGCGGGTTCGGATCGAAGAGAGAGTGTACTGCGAGAACGGTTCCTGTGAAGGGCCATTCGCAGCGCGTCAGCGTCCGGGTGTCAAAAATGCCGCCGCCTGTTCCAGCGACGCCGTGCCCTCGGGGAATTCGTCAAATATTTCGAAGACATGGCACATGCCCTCGGCGTCGATGATCTCGACGGGGCGGCTGGCCGCGCGAAGGTTTTCGGCGATGCGCCGGACGGTGTGTTGCAGGATATCCTGCGACCCTGTGGTCAGGAGCGTCGGGGGCCATTGCGCCGGAATCGCGTCGAACAGACCCGGCGAGACGCGCGGGTCGCCGGGGTCTCGATTGCCGAGGTAAGCCTGAACACAAACGCGCAGGTCTTCGACAGTGATTGTCGGATCATCTATCCCGCCGGAACGCGCGATGCCCTCCGCTGTCAGGTCGCTCCACGGCGAAAAGAGGACGAGCCGGTCCGGCACTTTCCGGCTTTGCCCGATTGCCCGGCGGGTCAGTGCCATCGCCATCCCGCCGCCTGCGGATTCTCCGCTGAGGTAAAACGGCTGATGCCCGTTCTGGATGCTCAGTGTGTCATAGACGCGGATGCATTCTTCCAGCCCTGCCGGAAAGGGATGTTCGGGCGCGAGGGCGTAGTAGGGCACGACGATTCTGATGGCGCTTTGTGCGCTGATCGCGCAGGTGATCGGTTGCTCTGACTCGGGACTGCCGGAGACATATCCGCCGCCGAAAATATGGAGGAGAGTCGCTGCGGGCTGTTGGTCTGCGGGCGTGATGATCTGACAGGGGATGCCGGCGATCTCGGCCCTGGAAACTGTGACCGGCCATCTTTGCAGGGCGCGCAGGGCATTTGCCGCGAACTCGTCGCTCATGCGGGTTCTGATCGCGTGAACGGCTTTGGCGAGTGCGTCCGGAGGATAATTCGTCATATCAGATATGCTGCTGTACCAGACCGTATTCTTCTTGTTTGCGGCGGCTGACGGCTTGGGTCATGCGGTCAGCGATCATTGCGATAATCGCCATGCCGATGCCCGCTGTCATCCCGACGCCGAAATCGCCGTTCCCCAATCCGATATAGATTTGCTGGCCGAGGCCGTTCGTGCCCACCAGCGCCGTTATCACCAGCATGCCGATGCCGTAGATAATCGTCTGGTTCAGTCCCAGCATAATGGCGGGCAGGGCCAGTGGCAGCTTTACCTTGAACAACAGTTGCAGGGGCGTGCAGCCGATGGTGTCCGCCGCCTCGATCACCTCTGCCGGCAGGTTGCGCAGGCCGTGTTCGGTATAGCGTATCGCCGGGACGATGGCATAGGCGATGATTGCCAGCAGCGCGGTAAACTCGCCGATTTTGAAGACCATGACGAACGGTATCAGGATCACGAACAGCGGCATGGTTTGCAGCGTATCCATAACCGGGCGGACGATGGCGGATACGGCCTTGCTTTGGGATGCCACAATCCCGATCAGCGTGCCGACGCTGAACGAGATCAGGACGGCAACGCCGCAGAGGTAAATCGACAGAACCGACTCGGGCCACACACCCGCAACAATCAGGAACGCGAGGCCGAGTGCCGTGCCGATGGCCAGACTGCGGCCCGAAGTGACGTAGGCGGCGTAGACGAAGATTGCAAAAAGGGCGGGCCACGGCATCTGCGTCAGGCCGATATACGAAATTACTCCCCAGAGCAGAACGAGCGCGGCGAGTGTCTTGCGCCGCCGCAGAGCCGCCCAGCCTGCGCCCGCCAGAACGAGGCCAGCATAACCGGCGATCAAAGCCGGCGTGAGGGCAAAGCCCCATGTGAACGGGCTGACGGCTTGGCCGAGGCCGATTTTAATGGGCAGCATGACGAAAAAGAACGCGGCGTTTTTGATGCCCTCGATCCATGTGCGCCCGTTGATCACGACCCAATCAAGCGCGGCATTCATTGCTGCCGCAGGTTCCCAGAGCAGAGTCTCGGGCCAGTCGCGCAGGAACGGCAGTACCGTAGACAGCGCGCCAAGGGCGGCAATGGTGAGTGCGGCGATCATCCAGTAATTCGGGCCTTGCCGATCAATGACGCGCGGCTTGGTGGCAAAGGCGTGGGTGATGCGGTCCAGCGCCATGGCGATCAGCGCAATCACAAATCCGGCGAGTAGGCTTTCGCCGAATTGGGCCTTGCGCATTGTCAACAGGACTTCCCAGCCGATGTCGTTCGTCCCGCCGATGATGGCCGCAATAATAACCATCGACAGCGAGGCCATCGTCGTCTGGTTTACGCCCAGCAGCATTTGCTGTTTCGCGGCGGGCAGGCGTACTTTGCGGAAAAGTTGAAACGGCGTCGCGCCCGACATCAGGCCCGCCTCTATAATCTCTTCGGGTACGGCGCGCAGCCCGAGGATGGTGTTCCGAACCATCGGCGGAAACGCATACATCACCGACGCGACAAGGCCGACGGTCGTACCAAAGTCGAACAGGATCAGGATGGGCAGCAGGTATGCAAAGGCCGGAATGGTCTGAAGCAGATCGAGGACCGGCATGATGATGCGCCGCGCGCGGTTCGAGTAGAACCCCCAGACACCAAGTGCAAAGCCCGTTGTAACCGCCATCGGCACAGAAATCAGAACGATGGCGAGCGAATTCATGCTCTCGTCCCAATAGCCGATCAGGGCCATGTAGATCATCGACAGGCCCGCAAACAACGCCAGTTTCCATCCCGACCCGATCAATCCCAGAAAGACGAAAATCGCGGTTGTGACGCTCCATGGCAGGAATTGCAAAAAGGCCTGTGACCATCGAACCGGCCATTCAAGCAGCCATCCCGCCGATTTGAAGCCGGGGCCGAAGACGCCGTTAAACCAGCGCATGAAATCATTCATCGCGTCGCTCGGCGACAGCACCCACGCACCGGGATAGACGTTGAGTGCGGGCAGGGCCGCGGCGGCGAGGTAGAGGACCAGCGAAAGACCGGCGAGCGCGGACCAGATAACAGGTTGGGATTTCAGGGCCGCGCTCATGTGCTTACCTGCGCGGGTTCGGGTACACCGCTGGCCAGAGCCTTTACAACATCGCGCGCGGTAACAACGCCGACGCTATTGCCCGCACGATCGCGGACCATGACACCGGCCTCATGTTCGGCGAGATACGGCAGCAGCAGGGCCAGCGTGGTATCCGCCGTAATGTGTCCCATGCCGGGGGCGTCGGCGCGGTTCGGGTCGGCCACGTCTCCGGCGGTCAGGACCATTTCCCACGGCACATCATTCGTAAATTCCCTGACGTAATCATCGGCAGGGTTGAGGATCAGGTCGACGGGGCGTCCGATCTGGACCACCGCGCCGTCACGCATGATGGCCATGCGGTCCGCGATGCGCAGCGCCTCGAGAAAATCATGGGTAATAAAGACAATCGACTTGTTCAATTCACGTTGCAGGCGCAAAAATTCGTCCTGCATCTGACGCCGGATCAGCGGGTCGAGGGCGCTGAACGGTTCGTCAAGAAACCACAGTTCCGGTTCAACGGCGAGCGAGCGGGCGATGCCGACGCGCTGTTGCTGACCGCCGGATAATTCGCTCGGAAAGCTGGCCTCGCGGCCCTCCAGCCCGACCAGTTCGATAATCGCGCGCGCCTTCTCGCGGCGTTTGGCCAGCGGGATGCCCTGAATTTCCAAGGGAAAGGCGACATTATCCAGCACGTTCAGGTGGGGCATCAGGCCGAAGTTCTGAAACACCATCCCCATCTTGTGACGGCGGTATTTGATCAATTCTGATTTGGATTTTGTGAGCAGATTTTCGCCATCCATCAGGATTTCACCGGCGGTCGGTTCGACCACGCGCGACAGACAGCGCACCATTGTCGATTTGCCGGACCCGGACAGGCCCATGATGACGAATATCTCGCCGACATGAACATCGAACGAGACATTGGCTGCCGCAACGATGTGATCGGACGTCCTGATGCGATCAGCGAGGTCGTGTGCCGCAGGCCCGTCGCCTACGTTTCCCTTTGTGCCGTCAAAAAACTGTCCGGGCCGGTCGCCATATATTTTCCAGACGTTGCGGCAGGAGAGCTTGACCTTAGCGGGGTGTGCTTGGCCTTCGGGCACAGGGCGGACTCCGGGGTGATGGCGGGGCAGGCGGTTCGGCGGGCCACACAGGCCCGCCGTTTGAATAAGCGCGTTACTGCGCTTCGACTTGCTTTTTCAGATCGTCAACACGGCTCCGAAGCGCGTCGAGCTGTTCCAGAAGTGACATTTCACCGCCGCCGCTTTTCCAGCCCGTCCATGTGCTTTCATTCGCGTCCATCCACTCGGCAACGGCATCTTCAACCGACATGCCGTCCTGATCGACCTTTTGAATCAGCGCGTTCTGGACTTCGTTCGTCAGGCTGATGTTCTGAACTGCTGCGTAAGCCTCCGGGAAGTCGGCCTTGAAGCCCTTGCTGACGATTTTGTTCACCTTTGCCTGAGCAAAACCGCAGGCATCGCCGCGCTTTTGAGCCGGACCGGATTCGCAATCGGCGGTCGCCTTGTCCCACTCCACCAGATTGAGGTCGATTGCGGCATGGACCCAGTGCGGCTCCCAAAACATCATAATCATCGGCTGTTCAGCCGCGACCGCAGATTTCATTTCTGCAATCATTGCCCCCTCGGACCCGCCGGCGACCGCCTGAAACGGAACGCCGAGCGTTTCGACCAGATCCTTCGAACGTGTGCCCCAATCCGCCGGATAGGTAATCAGGCGGCCCTTGGGAAAAGTATCGGCGGCGGCAAATGCCTGCGCGCAATCATAGAGGGCCTGATAGGACGGAAGACCGGGACATTTTTCTTCCATATAGGGCGGATAGAACCAGCCCTCGCTCGGGGAGAGGCCCAGCTCTCCGGCGACGATGATATCGCCCGCCTCAACCGCCTTGGGGTAAATGTCGCCGACGTTGTTTGTCCAGATTTCCGGATTCAGGTGCAGGCTGCCCCCGGCAATTGCCGCGAACTGCGGAACAGCGCCCGCCGTCACGTATTCGACGTCATAGCCCATGTCTTCCAGCACAGAACCCGCGATATGCGCGCTGAGGTGTTGGCCGGTCCATTCGTTGATGGCAATTTTGATCGGACCGTCGGCGGCAACAGCCAGTGTCGATGAACCAAGGGCCAGCATCGCTGCGGCGGCAGCAGATTTCAGGCGAAAAGTCATGTTTCTCTCCCGGAGAATTTGTACGTTGGAATAAAAAATATAGAACACCCCACATTTTATGAGTCAAACCGTATGTTTTTCGCGCTTTTCAGCAGCACAGACGCGCGCACGCCGTCGCGGCGGCGGGGTCAGGTCTGACCGTCGGACTGCGCAGCCGATTTCATGCGCTCCACAATCAACGGGTCGAATTCCGGTGCGGTAACGCGGGGGCGGTTCGGCTCTTCTTCGCGCAGCGGTTCGGCTTTGCGGAGTTTATCCGGCGCGATACGGGCCAGTGATTGATAAACGCCGGTTCCGCGACGCTTCCAGTCGATCTCGTCTTCGGTCAGGGGGCGCAGGATGCGGGCGGGCGCTCCGGCGATCATCTGTGCCGGCGGAAACTCGGCCCCCGCCCTGATGAAGGCGAGCGCGCCGACGATGCAGTCTTTGCCGATAACCGCCTTGTCCATCACCACCGCATTCATGCCGATGAGGACGTTTTCGCAGATGTGGCAACCATGCAGGACCGCGCCGTGGCCGATATGGCTGTTGGGTTCAAGGGTCACGTCCTGATCGGGAAAGCTGTGAACGACGCATGTTTCCTGCACATTCGAGCCTTCCCCGATCCGAATGCGCCCGAAATCACCGCGCAGCACAGCGCCGGGGCCGATATAACAGTCCGGGCCGATGATGACGTCTCCGATGACAACGGCGGCTTCATGGACAAAGGCGCCGGTATCAATGACGGGGATCAGGCCGTCATAGGCGTATATTTGGGTCATCATGGCTCCGTCGTGGCTTGTTCGGACGAGTATGGCTGCGTTTGCGGGGATCGCACAGGGATTGATGTGTTACAAATTTCATAGTTAACATGGTATGTTTGTAACATTTCTCTTGATCACGCAACCGGCGGGCGATAGTCTTGAAGCCTTGCCGCGCCTTAATACTGTCGGAGATGTCGATTGGACGCCTTTATCTGTGATGCAGTTCGGACGCCGATCGGGCGATATGGCGGCGCGCTGAGCACGGTGCGGGCCGACGACCTTGCCGCTCTGCCGATTGCCGCGCTGATCGAGCGGAACCCGTCGGTGGCGTGGGAAACCGTGGATGATGTGATCTATGGCTCGGCCAATCAGGCGGGTGAAGACAACCGCAATGTCGCGCGGATGGCCGCGCTGTTGGCCGGACTGCCCGAGGACGTGCCGGGGATCACGCTGAACCGCCTTTGCGCGTCGGGCATGGACTGTGTTGGCATGGCGGCGCGGGGGATCAAGTCTGGCGATTATGCGCTTGCGATTGCGGGCGGCGTCGAAAGCATGAGCCGTGCGCCGTTCGTGATGCCAAAAGCGGAGACGGCGCTGTCGCGGAAAGCTGAAATCTTCGACACCACGATTGGCTGGCGCTTTGTGAACCCTAAGATGAAGGCGACGCATGGTATCGACTCGATGCCACAGACGGCGGACAATGTCGCCGCCGATTATGGGATCAGCCGCGCGGATCAGGATGCTTTTGCGGAACGCTCGCAAGCGCGGTGGCAGGCGGCGCAGGCTGCGGGT
>CALGNW010000356.1 GCA_937958345.1 uncultured Neomegalonema sp.
CTCCATCCCGTAGGTTCCGCCCCCCGGAACGACCACAGCCGACGCCGCATGATACACATCACACAGCATGCCTGAAATATCCCGCATCACGGCCTGAAAGGTCTCGGACATGTGGTTAAGCGACCGGTCCGTAAACACCACGGAAAATTCGAGCAGGCCATCCGGGTCGATCGTCGAAACGGGGCTGTCCATGGCGTGTCTCCGGTAAAATTAAGCTGCCGGCCCCATCGGCGGGAGTGCGGCGTACGTTTGCAGGTTAAGCGCACCGGAGGATGAATTGAACCCCAAATGCCACCGCGCGGCGTATCGTCCACATATTGACCCCCCGCTATCACGCCTTAAGTGGAACGGAAGACAAACGGGAGAAATGCGATGCGGTTGTTGAATACATTTGTCGGGACGCTCTTGCTCGTGCTCGTCGCTGTGACGGGCGCAAGGGCGGGAGAACCCGGCGGGGCCGAGGCGGCACGGTCGGTGATCCAGTCTCAACTGGATGCCTTTCAATCGGAAGCGGTCGGCACGGCGTATGAGTTTGCCGCCCCGAACATCCAGCGCATGTTTCCGTCGCCCGAGGTCTTTGGCCGCATGGTGCGAAACGGCTATCCGATGGTCTGGAATCCGGCAGACACGGACTTTCTGGATGCCGTCCCGCGCGGCGATGCAATCATCCAGCGGCTGCGGATCGTCGATCAGGCCGGCGTGCCGTATATCGCCGAATACATGATGAGCAAGATCGACGGCGTCTGGCGGATTGCGGGCGTGCAGATCAAGAAAGACGATAGCTACGGCGTCTGAACACCGTGAAGGCGGTCAGCAGCCGTTCTTGGTCAGATCGAGTGTCAGTGCCTGCTGCTCGGTCGAGAAAAACTGGAGCGGCGAGAGCTTTGGATGGATCCACTGACGCGAGCATTCGATAGTGCTGTCCGCCTTAATCCAATAGCGGTTAACGAAACCTTCCGGATCGAAATACCGCTTGCAGGTTTCGTCGATCAGCGAGCCGCCGCCCTCGCGAGGGGTTACTTTCAGTCCGCAGCGATATTTGTCCCGTTTAAGGCGGCTGTTTTCCCAGTATTCTATGACCCGGTCCGCTGAGAGTCCTTCGGTGGCTGCCTTATCAAGCCCGTCAAACCACGGACTGTCGGCGCGAAGATAGCTGCCGTTCATGTCAATCCCGAGACCTGTCGCGCGCGTGACAAAGCCGCTATTCATCGCGATTACAACGCCATCGGGGGAGGCGTAGGTCTGGCTGACGCCGCTTTTTCCGGCGAGCGGAATGGCAACGCGGATAGCTTCGAAGCCGACGATAAGCGGCGGTCCCTCTGGCGCCTTGGTGACTGTCCCTTCGCTGAAGGCCGGATCGATTTCTTCGTAACCGGTTGTGAAACCGGTTAGTTTCGAAACATCGCCAAGTGCTTTTCCGTATGTGAACTTGCCGTTTGAGCACGCGGCAAGTGCGAGCAGGCAAATCGTCGAGGCAAGGGCTGTTTTGCGCCAAGTCATCATATCGTCCTCAATGCGCAAACGTGTTCCACTGAGGCGCAATATCGCCCTGTGATCCGCTTCTGGTAATTTTGAACAGGCTTGGTCCCGAGTTCAAACGTTGACCGCCATCCCGCTGAATCGGGCGCAAATTCAACCTCGATTTTGACTTCGTGTCGCGCGGCAGTCCCCAGTCCAATGGAATTGAGAGCGTAATCCCTTTGTCGAAACTGCCCTCACCGAAGTCTTCAAACGGAACGTCAGTCAGAGTTGCGAATGCGCCGACTTCCCACCCGTTCGGGAAGCGTCTGGCGACTTCGAGCGTGGCTCCGAGATCGCCCGCAAGATATCGTCCCGCATGGAGCGCAACATCCCAATGCGCGTAGGGCGTATCATAATAGATGCTGGCGTGGCCGGTCACCACATCATAATCTTGGAATGAAAAGAGCGTCTCAAATCCGCGCTGCTTAACGTACCAAAGGTCTGCGCCGAAGGCGAGGCGCGAGTTGGTCGGACGCCACAGAACCTCGCCTCCAACCCCGCCGAACATCTGCTCTAAATAACCTGCCGAAGCTCTGCCATAAACGTTGGGTGCAACATCGAACAGGTAATCGACCGAAAGCCGATCCAACGCAATTTCGGTTTCCTGATTGTAACGGTTCGCTTCGGTTCGTACGCGCGGCAATACCGAGTTCGAGCCTCGGGTGGCATTCTCTATGTTTCCGATAATATCGCGAGAAATTCCGCCGCTTACCGATAGTCCAGGAGCTAATTCAACACTTGCCTTTGCTTCTGCACGAAGTTCAAGCCGCAAAGGATCGTCAGGATCAAATGCGCTGTAACGCACATCCGGACCGATGGACCAGTTAAATTTAGGGTAGGTGTCGTAACTACGGTGCTCGCCATTCACGGGTTCGCTGCCGGGGACGATATAAGCGAAGCCGAGTGAGGGCGGGGAGATGGAATATCCGATTTCGCGCGCTGATTGTTCCAGCAGGCTTCGACCCAATTTTAGTTCTGCTATGTCCAACCCGCGGTCGACAAGTACGATCTGGAATGTCTCGATATTCGCAGGCGCGTATCGCGAAAGAATTCGAGCAGTTCGACCGACGGCCTTTGCCTCCGAACGATACCGGTTATTCGATATTTGAACCCGAATTGCGTTTGCACCTGCCTCATAGCCAAGCAGATCAATCCCTAGCCGTTGAAGGTCTGCTTCGATCGTCTCTCCAAAAGACACGTCAGTCACTGGGATCGGCGTGAAAATCGGCGGGGCTACTGGTGCAAGGAGGCCGTCACGGCCACCCTCGGCTAAAAGTATCTCTTCTCGAACGTAGTACAGCGGTGGAGGTGCGCCGAGGGGGTCATCACGAATGTCCTCGCCTACCGGCGCCGAGAAAGTTGCCTGAAGATTGATGTCTTCAAGGCCCAAATAAGAAGCTGTCAGTTGGATGCCGGGCGTCGGGTTATAAACAAGACCGAAATTGAATGGATTATCATTCCGGTCCACAACCCGTTCGTTGTTGTCGCTGTCGTACTCGGCAACCAGTTGAAGACCCTCAATCGGCGTCTGATAGGAAACGCCTCCGAAAAATCCGACGTCGTCCCCCTGAAGAAACTGACCAAAGTTTACCTCACCACCCCGACCAAAATCCGAATTACGGTTCCTGAAACGGTCCGAAAGTTCTACGAGCGGGTTTGGCGCATCGCCACGTGACCCGAGACGTCCCCATCCAACGCCGAACGACAAGTCAAGTGGTCCAAGACGCTTGCTTGCAACAACATACTCACCAGAAAAAAGTCCCGTCCCGAGAAAATCCTGAAGACCAACTGCGACCTGCGGCAGATACAGTCCCTCGTCCCACAATTTTATTTTGATATCGAACTGTCGGTCGAACGTATCGGTACTGCCATTTCGGTCAGCGCGTTCGAAGCCTGTATAACTGAATGTCGTTTCCAACCATGGGGCGGCTTGAAAGGTAATTGCGTAGCGTTGTTGTTGATCATTCCATATGACCGACGCAGCGAGTGTCGAATCCGGTGCCATCCGGGCGGTGCGCGTTTTCAAGAGCCCAACGCCGCCATACTGATTGTGGATTGGTAAAGGTGTTGAGGACGGAGCGCTGAAGATATCCGCCTTCGCATCCGATACAATCGTCGTGGCAAACAAAGACACGAGAATAAAACTGAGTCGTGACATGTTTCGCCGTCCTGATGGTAAGTCGATGACCAGGCGAGCCTAGGCCACGGACTCATCATAATGCAACTTCTCTAATCGGTTGCGGGAGAATGATCTGGTGATCTGTGACGTAACGGTGTCAAGTGATCTGATGCCTATACCGCCTCGGGGCGCGACGTGGTTGAGGGCAGGGCGCTGTCGATGATGACTTTTGCCTCTCGGGCCGTTGCCTCGAACTCGGGAATGTAGAGTTTCAGCAACCGCAGCACTTCCGACGAATCGCCAGCCTGCGCCGATGCATGAATGACGTCAATCTGGGCGCGCACCGTTTGGATTTGCACAAAACGGGGCCGTGCGACCATCAGGCTCGGGTGCTCTGTCGGAACAAGGTTTTCCGTC
>CALGNW010000357.1 GCA_937958345.1 uncultured Neomegalonema sp.
CATGAACTGGTGAAGGCGGGTAAGGTCGATCTCGATTATCTGCTGCGCTACACCAACTCGCCATGGCTTGTGGTCGACAATCCGGGCGGGGCCGATGACGGCATGTTCGCCCGCGATGAAGACGGCGAGCCGTTGATCTGGAGCCGCAAATACGACGTTGCCAAGGTTGCGAAGGCCAATCGTCTCGATGCGTCGCTCAAAGGGACATTCACGCTGGACGATGGCCGCAAGGTGCGTCCGGTTTTCCACATTCTTGCTGAAAAATATCTCGATCCGCAATACGCGCCGGAGGCTGTTGCCGAAGTAACAGGCGTTGCGGCAAAAACGATCAAGCGCCTCGCGTTCGAGATTGCGAAGACCGCGTTTCAGGAGGCAATCGAGATTGATACCCCGTGGACTGATGTTTACGGCGAGCGCCACGAGAAAATGATTGGCCGTCCGGTCAGCTTCCATGCCATGCGCGGGATCAGCGCCCACTCGAACGGGTTCCAGACCTGCCGCGCAATCCATGTGCTGCAACTGTTGCTGGGTTCGGTAGAGGTCCCCGGCGGTTTCCGTTTCAAGCCGCCCTATCCAAAGCCAATGGAGGGGCATCCCGCTCCCCATACGAACCTCAAAGAAGACGGTACGCTCGGCGGGCCGCATCTGGGGTATCCGCGCGGTCCCGAAGACCTGCAACTGAACGACGACGGGTCGGCGCGGCGCATCGACAAGGCCTATACGTGGGACGCGCCGATGTCCGCGCACGGCCTGATGCACATGGTCATCAGCAACGCCTACGCGGGTGATCCGTACAAGATCGACACGCTGTTTATGTACATGGCGAATATGTCGTGGAATTCGTCCATGAACACGCGCGGCGTTATGGAAATGCTGGAGGCGAAAGACGAGAGCGGCGAATACAAAATTCCGTATATCATCTACTCGGATGCCTATTCGTCCGAAATGGTTGCGTATTCCGATCTCGTCCTTCCCGACACGACGTATCTGGAGCGGCACGATTGTATCAGCCTGCTCGACCGCCCGATTTGCGAGGCCGAGGCCGCCGCCGATGCGATCCGCTGGCCTGTTGTTGACCCGAAAACTCAAGGCTATGACCGTGACGTGAAGGGCTTTCAGTCCGCGCTCTGTGACCTCGGCGCAAAGCTCGGCCTGCCGGGCTTTGTCAAAGAAGACGGCAGCCAGAAGTTCGCGGATTACGCCGATTATATCGTCAATCACGAACGCCGCCCCGGTGTCGGCCCGCTTGCGGGTTGGCGCAACGAGGATGGTTCCGGCAAGGGACGCGGTGCGCCGAACCCGAAGCAAATCGAGAAATACATCGAGAATGGCGGTTTCTGGATGGAGCATGTCCCCGAGGACGCGCAATACTATAAGTTCGCCAACCAGAGCTATCAGGACTGGGCCGTCAAAATCGGTCTTTTTGACAAGCCCGCGCCCTACACAATGCAGCTTTATGTTGAAACGCTGCAAAAGTTCCGCAACGCCGCCAAGGGCCACGGCGACCGTGTGCCGCCCGTGCATCATCGCGAGCGGATTATCGAGACGTTCGACCCGCTTCCGATCTGGTATGAGCCGTTTGAGCAGGCGGGCGTCGATACCTCCGAATATCCGCTGCACGCCATCACCCAGCGTCCGGCGGCGATGTATCACTCATGGGGTTCGCAGAATGCATGGCTGCGCCAGATTCATGGCCGCAACCCGCTCTATGTTCCCGGCGAAGTGTGTGATCAACACGATCTGAAGGACGGTGACTGGGCGCATGTCACCTCGCATCACGGGCGCATCACTGTGCCCGTCGCGCGGATGGATGCTGTCAACGGCAAGACCCTGTGGACGTGGAATGCCATCGGCAAGCGCAAGGGTGCATGGGCGCTGTCCGACGGCGCACCCGAAGTCACAAAGGGCTTTTTGCTCAATCACCTGATCCACGAGCTGCTGCCGTCGAAGGGCGACGGCCTGCGCTGGGCGAACTCCGACCCGATCACGGGACAGGCCGCTTGGTATGACCTGCGCGTGAAGATCGAAAAGGCCGACGGCCCGCTCGACGCGCCGCTGCCGGATACGGGCAAGCAAAAATCGCCGGTCGGCCAAGGCCCGGACGAAGTGCGTTACGGGGAAGAGTGGACGTGAAATCGACCACCTACCATATCGAGGGCGGTGACGGCGTAGAGCTGTTCGTGCGCGATGGCGGAAACGAGAACGGCCCGCCGATCCTGTTTCTGCACGGCTGGTCACAGCATCATCTGTGCTGGACGAAACAGTTTGAGGGGCCGCTGGCGCAAGATTATCGCCTTGTCGCCATCGACCTGCGCGGTCACGGCGCATCTGATATCCATGACGATCCCGAATATTACGTCCATTCCAAAAGCTGGGCTGACGATATCAATGCGGTGATCGAGGCGTGCGAATTAGAGCGTCCTTTGGTGGTTGGCTGGTCAATGGGCGGACGTATCGCGCAGGACTATGTGCATCACTATGGCTGCGGCGATATTGCGGGCCTTGCGCTGGTCGGCAGTTCAACGACGCTGCCGGGTGATCCTGCTACAATCGCAAAGCGCCGCCCCGATGTTGTCGCCGAGGGAATGTATTCCGACGATCAGCGCGTGGCGCTTGCCGCGACGATTGCGTTCGTAAAGGGCTGTTTTGCCTCAACGCTGTCGAAGATGGATCTGGCGACGATGGTCGGCTTTAACATGCTGGTTCCGCCGCATGTCCGCCGCGCCTCGCGCCTGCGCGAGCAGGATTACGAGCCTGACTTTACCGCTTTTTCCTGCCCGGTATCCCTGTTTTGGGGGGACGCGGAAAAACTGGTCTTTCGTGAGATGATCGACGCAACCATGTCCGAAATCCCCCATGCAAGGCTCGTCCCGTTCGCGGGAACCGGCCACGCACCGTTCTGGGAGCGGCCAGAACAATTTGATACACACCTCGCCGAATTCGCACGCGAAACTCTGGGAGTCGCTGCATGACAATGCTACCTGCCTCAACCGACCGGAAGCTCGGGCTGGTTATCGACCTCGATATATGCGTTGGCTGTCATGCCTGCGTCGTGTCGTGCAAAGAATGGAACACCGGCGGTTATGGCGCGCCGCTCTCCGATCAGAATGCCTATGGTGACGAACCGGTCGGATCGTGGTTGAACCGCGTCCATACCTTTGAAGTTAAACCGGAAAACGCACCTGCGCGCGTGGTTCATTTCCCGAAATCGTGCCTTCATTGCGAGGATGCACCCTGCGTTACGGTGTGCCCGACCGGTGCGAGCTTTAAACGCTCGGACGACGGCATCGTGCTTGTGAACGAAGATTCCTGCATTGGTTGCGGCCTTTGCGCCTGGGCCTGCCCTTACGGCGCGCGCGAGATGGACGGCGCGGAAAAGGTGATGAAGAAATGCACCCTCTGCGTGGACCGGATCTATAACGAAAACATCCCCGAGGAAGACCGCACCCCGTCCTGTGTGCGGACCTGTCCGGCAAAGGCCCGTCATTTCGGTGACTTAAACGATCCCAACTCGGATGTTTCGATCATGGTCGCGGATCGCGGCGGATTTGACCTGATGCCGGAACAGGGCACAAAGCCAACCAACAAATACCTGCCGCCGCGCCCCAAGCAGGATGACCTGAACGAGCCTGTAAATCTTGCGAGCCTTGCCGAACCAAAAGCTTCGGGCTTTCTGGGATGGCTGGATGACGCTTTGACGAGGATTGGCTGATGCATCCCGCTGCTTCTGTTATTTTCTTCACGGTCTTTTCCGGGGCAGGTTTCGGCCTGCTTATCCTGATGGGCTTTGCGACATATTCCAGCGCAACGCCGACGACGGCATTTCTGCTTGTGCATTTCGGATTGGCATTCGCGATGGCCGTGGCCGGGCTGATTTCTTCGACGTTTCACCTCGGACACCCGGAACGGGCATGGCGCGCGCTGACCCAATGGCGCAGCTCGTGGCTGTCGCGTGAGGGCGTGCTGGCCATTCTCACCCTCGCATTTGCCGGGCTTTACGCGCTTTTGTGGATATTTTTCGATGTGCCGAGTGGCATTCTCGGCGTGATTTCAGCGATCCTCGCCCTGATCACTGTTTATGCGACCGGAATGATTTACGCGCAGATCAAAGCCGTACAGCTTTGGAATCGCACGCTCACCCCGATTTGCTATCTGTTGTTCAGCCTTGCGGGCGGCGCGCTGTTGTTCCTGATGCTGCATGCTGTCTTTTTCGGCGAGGCCGGTCCATTCCTTTCGAGCGTTGCGCTGGTTCTGTTGGTCGTTGCATGGGCCGCGAAGATTTTCTGGTGGCTGACGGGCGACAGGATTGTCCCGCTTTCGACGACCGGAAGCGCGACGGGCCTCGGCAAGATCGGCAAGACCCGCTTGCTTGAAGCGCCGCATACCGGCTCGAACTATCTGATGAAGGAAATGGGCCACCAGATCGCGCGGAAGCATGCGTCAAAGCTGAGGATGATCTCCGTTTTGCTGGGCGCAATCGTGCCGGTCATTCTGATTCTGGTCGCGTTGCCTGCTCCGGCAGATGCCGTTTGGCTGGTGCTGGCGATGCTTGCGCATCTCGCGGGCATGCTGACCGAGCGATGGCTGTTTTTTGCCGAAGCAAAACATGCGGTTATGACATTCTATCAGTAGGCAATTAGTCGTCGGTCAGAACCGCGCTGACCTTCAGGGCGCGTGATGTGCTGCCATCCACGCTCAGCGCGCCGGTCATATAAGCGGTCATCGGGTTCCGCTCGCCCGAGAAAATCTCTTTAAATACATCAGCCGAGGCGGACAGCGTGACGTCCGCTTCGCCATCGGTATCGGTGTCCCGCGCGCCGGTTTCGTCCAGCCAGATCGTGCCCTCGTCTGCAATCACCAGCTTGACTGTACCTTCGATGTTTCCTTCGGCTTTTGCCTGTAGGACGGGCAGGAACTCTTCAATCATGTCTTGTCTCTCATTCGGATTGCGAACGGTGCGCCGCAGTTGATTGCATTTAAGGTGCAATGGTTCAACACTGCCGCGAGAATGAACAGACTAAGGCGGTGGATATGAACGCTTCGTTCCTTGCGGCGCTTCAATGTGCGCCGATTCCGTATGATCCCGAGCGCGCGGCGTCTGTCCTTTCAGACCTTCCCGGGCTTAATCCGTCAGTACGCCCTTTGCTCGAAGGGGCCGCCGGATGCAGTCCTTACCTCGCGCGGTCGCTAACCCTTGAAAATGAATTCGTTTTTCAGGCTATGCACCGCCCCGCTGCAGAGACGATTGCCGATATTCTGACCCAGACGCGCGCGGCGGGTCGAAGCGAAACCCAAGAAGCGTTGATGAGAACGCTAAGAACTCTTAAGCGCCGGAACGCGCTTTTTGTTGCGCTGTGCGATTTGGGTAAAGTCCTGCCGCTGGATACAATTCTCAAGGCAATCTCGGACTTTGCCGATGCGAGTATTTCCGCGACAGCGGAGTGGCTGTTAAACGACTTTGCCCGGCGCGATCAGTTGCCTTTAGATAAAGAGGACCCCGTCGGATCGTCCGGTCTTGCGATCCTCGGATTGGGAAAACTTGGCGCGCACGAACTGAACTATTCATCAGACGTAGACCTGATTTTATTCTTCGACCCCGACCGCCACGCGCCGGACGATTACGCCCGTGTAAAGCAGCGGTTTAACCAGCTTACCCGTCAGTTCGTAAAAATCCTTTCGGATCAGACGGCTGACGGATACGTTCATCGCGTGGACCTGCGCCTGCGCCCTGATCCCGGTTCGACGGCGGCTTGCATGGGGATGGATGCAGCCGAGCGTTACTATGAAAGTTTCGGTCAGAACTGGGAAAGGGCCGCTTTTATTAAGGCGCGTCCGGTCGGCGGCGACATTGCGGCGGGTGAAGACTTTCTGAAAGGGATGGTTCCGTTTGTCTGGCGCAAATATCTCGATTTTGCGACCATCGAAGACGTCCGCAAGATGAAGTCGCTGATTCATAAACACAAAGGCCACGGAGCGATCGCCGTTGCCGGTCATAACGTAAAGCTGGGGCGCGGGGGTATCCGCGAGATCGAGTTTTTTGCCCAAACGCAGCAGTTGATTGCCGGAGGACGCGAACCCGAATTGAGGGATCGCAAGACGCTCGATACGTTGCTCTCGCTGGAAAAGCACGGCTGGGTTGCTGGTAAAACCCGCGCGGAACTCGCTGAAAGCTACTCATTTCTGCGCATGCTCGAACACCGCTTGCAAATGATCGACGACGCACAAACTCACACCATGCCGACCGACGCGGCGGGCTTGCTTCGGGTCGCTAATTTTTGCGGCCTTGCCGATGTCGCGGCTCTGGAGGTCGAGCTGCGCCATCACCTGACGCGCGTGTCAGGTCATTTCGAGCGGCTGTTCAACGAGGACGCGGCGGAGGATGATGCACCGCCGTTGTCGGCGCAGACCGAGGCGCAGATTGCCGACATGCTTGCGGCGAAGGGGTTTCGCGATCCCGCGCGGGCCGCCGCGCTGTTGGCGGTATGGAGCGGCGCTTCGCTGACGGCGACCAAGACCCCGCGTGCGCAGGCAAAACTGGACCGCCTTGTGCCGCGCATTATCGAGGCGACGGCATCGGCGCTTGACCCCGATGGCGCGTTGGCGGAATTCGACCGTTTTCTCCACGGGCTTCCGTCAGGGGTTCAGATTCTGTCGTTGTTCGAAGCAAACCCCAACTTACTCGATTTGATTACCGAGATTTGTGCCGCGGCCCCGCGTCTGGCGCATTATCTGGGGCGCAATGCCCAGGTTATCGACGCGATGCTTGCGCAGGATTTCTTTGAACCGCTGCCTGATGCCGAAACGCTGTTGGGCGAACTGGCGGGGGCGTTGCCGCAGGGTGATGATTTCGAAGAGGTGCTGAACACCGCACGCCGCTGGTCAAAGGAACGGCACTTTCGCATCGGCGCGCAACTGCTCTGCGGTATCTCGACCCCGGACGAGGCGGCGCGCGGTTATACCGCGCTGGCCGATGCCTGCATCCGCGCGCTGACGCCCAGCGTCACCGCCCAACTGGCGCGGCGTCACGGTAATCCGCCCGGCGGGGGGGCCTGCGTTCTGGCGATGGGGCGGCTTGGTGCGCGCGAAATGACAGCGTCGAGCGACCTTGACCTGCTGGTGATCTATGACGACACGGACGACCCGTCGGATGGTCCCGTTCCGCTGTCTCCGCAGCAGTATTTTGCCCGCTGGACCCAGCGGCTGGTTGCCGCGCTGACGGCCCAGACCGCCGAGGGTGCGCTCTACGAGGTGGACATGCGCCTGCGCCCGTCCGGGCGATCCGGCCCTTTGGCAACGCGATTAGAGGCATTTAGAAAGTATCAGGCCGAAGATGCGTGGACGTGGGAGCATATGTCTCTGACGCGCGGACGGATTGTCTGCGGCCCGTCCGACCTTTTGAACCGCACGCGCGCCGCGATCAATCAGGTGCTGGAAATGCCGCGCGACAGGACGGCGACTCTGGAAAACGCGCTGGAAATGCGCCATCGGCTGATCGATGCGAACCCCGATGCCCATACCCAGCCTTTGAATGTAAAGCTGGCGCGCGGCGGGATGCTCGATATCGACTTTGTGCTGCAAACGCGGCTGTTGTTGGCCGGATGCGGGTCTTTGCAAACGGTAACGGCGGACACGATGATGGCGGCACTCGCACAGGCGGATCTGCTGAGCGATGCGGAGCGGGATGCGCTTTCTGCGGCCCATCAATTCCAGACCGCCATCCTGCAATTTTCCCGCCTTGCGTTGGATAGGCCGCTGTCGTCGGAAACCGCGTCGCCCGCCTTGGGGGCCGCGATTGCCCGGGCGTTGGGGCTGGAGGATTTCGCGCAGGTCGCGGCAACATTGATCCGGCGTCAGGCGGCGGTTCGGACGATTTTTGAATCACACTTCGCCGGTATCGCAGCGGACCCTTAGGGCGGGTCGGGCGCTGTCGTTTCGGCGTGCGCCGCCAGCACAATCCGCGCCATTGCAATGTCCTGAACGGCGAGGCCGGTCAGATCGGTAACATCTTTGATGTGGCAATCGGCGTGATGTTCGGGAAACGTAATATGCCCGACGGGAGGCAGGTTCACCTCGTTGCGGCTGACGGCGCGGTAGGCGTTCCCGATGGCTTTTGCGGCCTTTAGCGGATCAATCAGGGCTTCGATTTCCGGGCGGCTGAGGGTAATCATAAGGGCGCTGTGCATTCCGTCAGGCGCGATGTTCGCGGGAAAAGAAAATTGCTATGACAACGTTACCCGATTTCAGACTTGAAACGCACTTTTCAAAGTGGGAATTCAAAGCGAAATATCACATGACCGCTTCGGACGCCGAAAGCATCTCGTTGCGCGATTTGCTGGCAATGGCAACGCCCGACCAGCGTGAGGCGTTCGAGGGTATGTGGTTGGGCTATACCGAAACATGGGGTGCGCCGGACCTGCGCGAAACGATTGCGACGACCTATGCCGAACAGAGCGCCGCTAATATCCTGTGCTTTGCGGGGGCCAGCGAGGGAATCTTTGCCGCCAATACCGTGCTGTTGGATAAAGACAGCCATGCGATTGTGGTCACGCCGAATTACCAGTCGCACGAAACCCTGCCGGTGGCGATTTGCGAGGCGACGGGCGTGCCGCTTGATCCGGAGGACGGGTGGTCGCTCGACATTGATCGCGTGGCGGCGGCAATCCGGCCCAACACGCGCCTGATGACGATTAATTTTCCGCATAATCCGACGGGCACGATCCTGCCTTCGGACCGGTACGAAGCCCTGATTGCCCTGTGCCGCAAGCACGGTATCTATATTTTGCATGACGAAATTTTCAACGGTCTGGGACAGACGGCGACACAGCACCTGCCGTTTATTGCCGATGTTTACGAACGCGGGCTTTCGTTGAACGTGATGTCCAAATCCTACGGCCTGCCGGGTCTGCGGATCGGGTGGATTGCGTGTCAGGATGCGGATGTCCTGTCGAAGATGGAGCGGATGAAGCACTATCTGTCGATCTGCAATTCCGGCCCGAGCGAGCGGCTGACACGTATCGCCCTCGATAACCGGCAGGCTTTGCTGGCGCGCAACTGTGCCATCGTTGACGAGAACCTGCCCAAGTGGGAGGCATTCTTTTCGCGGTATCCCGATCTTTTTGACTGGCGCAGGCCGGATGGGTCCTGCATGGCCTTTCCGCGCTACAAAGGGCCGGAGGGTGTCGAAGAATTCTGCCGCCGTCTGGTCGAAGAAAGCGGCGTTCTGCTGTTGCCGGGTACGATCTACAAATCGGATCTTGGCCCGACCCCGCCGGATCGCTTCCGTCTCGGCTTTGGCCGGACGGGCCTTGATGCGGGGCTTGCGGCGCTTGACGCTCATATTATGCGCAACAGGGCCTGAACCCCGCCGCGTGGCCGTGTGCTAGGATGCGATCCGGTCGCGCAGGACACGGCGCAGGATTTTGCCGGATGCCGATTTCGGGATCGACTCGACAAAGTTGACCTGATGAACCTGCTTGTAGGGTGACAGCGTCTTGGCCAGATGGGCCTTGATATCCTCGACGCTCGGCGCGGGGTCGGTTGCGATGACAAATGCAATCGGCAGTTCTCCGGCCTCGTCATCGGGCAATCCGATCACGGCTGCATCCGCGATGTTCGGATGGGCAACCAGGGTTGCCTCCAGCTCGGCGGGTGCGACCTGAAATCCCTTGAACTTGATCAGTTCCTTCAGGCGGTCGACGACCGACATATAGCCGTCGGCGTCAATAATCGCGATGTCGCCGGTGCGCAGCCATCCGTCGGGTGTGATGGCATCCGCCGTCGCCTGCGGGCTGTTCAGATATCCCTGCATGACCTGCGGCCCTCTGATCCACAGCTCGCCGCGCTCTCCGGCGGGCATGTCCTCGCCGGTCTCGATATTCACGATCCGGCAGTCGGTGCTTGGCAAAGCCAGTCCCGACGCACCCGCCCGCGCCGCGCGTGCGGGGCTGACATGGGATACGGGGCTTAGCTCGGTCATACCGAAGCCCTGCAGGCAGATACAATCCAACCGCGCGGCCACGGCATCGGACAGGTCCGCGCCCATCGGGGCCGCGCCGGAAAACACCTGCTCGATGCCCGACAGATCATAGTCATCCACGATGGGATGCTTGGCCAGCGCCAGCGCGACCGGCGGCACGATCCACATGCGCCGCGCCTTGTGATCCTGACAAATTTGCAGGAACAGCGGCAAATCAAAGCGCGGCATGGTCACGACTCCGCCGCCGCCCGCGAGATGCAGGTTCATCAGCACCGTCATGCCGTAGATATGAAAGAACGGCAGGAAACCGGCGGCGACCTCTCCGGCCCTGAAATCGGCGGCGATCAGAATCTGATCGACATTCACGACCAGATTGCGGTGTGTCAGCCGCACGCCCTTTGGCAAGCCGGTCGTGCCGGAGGAATAGGGCAGGACCACGATGTCGTTGGCGGCATCGACAGGAACCTGCGCGTCCAGCGGCGTACCCGTCAGCGCATCAAGCGACCGCGCCCCGTCCGCCGCTCCGATGACCACAACCTCGCCGACTTCGGTCCCGACGGCTCCGGCCCTTGCGGTTTCCAGAAACGCGGGAACGGTAATCAGCATCGTCGCCTGCGAGTCGTTCAGCTGATGCTTTACTTCGGCGGCGGTATAGGTCGGGTTCAGCGTCGTGATCGTGCCGCCCGCCCACGCCACGGCATGAAAGACGACGCAGTATTCGGGCATGTTCGGCGCCATCAATGCGATGACCGAGCCCTTGCCGAAGCCTGCGGCGGTCAGCCCGCCCGCCAGCCGTCTGACCTGATCCATAAAGGCGGCGGCGGTCAGCGTCGCGCCGGTGATCCCATCGGTCAGAACGACCTCGTCGGGCCTGTTTACCAGACCGGCAAATACCCGTTCGGTGATGCTGTGATCGGTCAGGGGGACGTCGGCGTAGGGGCTGGTATACGGCATTTCGGAGGCTCCTGTTTTCACATCATCATGGCACAGACTGGCGCTTTGTCGATCAAATGCTAGTGTGTCAGGCAATGACCCTGCCGATCGTCCACCATCCCGAATATCAGGCCAGCCTGCGCCCGACACACCGGTTTCCGATGTCGAAATACGGCTATCTGCGCGACGCCTTGGCGGCGCGCGGATTGTTGAGCGACCATCGCGGGCTTAACCCGGACCCGGCGGATGCGGATATGCTGTCGCGGGCGCATGACCCCGCCTATGTCGCACGGGCTTTGACGGAATCGCTGACAACGGAGGAAGTCAGGCGCATCGGCCTGCCGCAAACCGAACAGGTGATCCGCCGGTCCCGCTTTGCCGCGGCGGGGTCTTTGCTGGCGGCGCATATCGCGCTGGAAACCGGCGTTGCCTGTAACGCGGCGGGGGGCAGCCATCATGCACGGCACGAGCACGGGGCAGGGTATTGCGTCTTTAACGACGTGGCCGTCGCGGTTCGCGCTTTGCAGGCGCAAAGGCTGGCGCGGCGGATTCTGATTGTCGATTGCGACGTGCATCAGGGCGACGGAACCGCCGCGATTTTCGCGGCAGACCGCACTGTCATCACGCTCTCGCTTCACGCCGCAAAGAATTTTCCGTTTGAAAAAGCCACCAGCGACCTTGATGTTCCGCTGGCGGACGCGACGGGCGACAGCGCCTATCTGGCGGCGCTTCGCCGTGCGTTATCGCAGGTCGGTGCGGCAGGGCCGTTTGATCTGATATTTTATAACGCGGGCGTTGATGTGCATGCCGACGACCGCCTCGGCAGACTGGCCCTGACGGATGGCGGTATCCGCGCCCGCGATGCGGCGGTTTTAGGCTGGGCGCGGGGACGGGGCGAGCCGGTGGTCGGGGTGATGGGCGGCGGCTATGGCGATGATCCGCGCCTGATTGCCGAACGCCACGTCATTTTGTTCGAGGAGGCGGCAAAGCTTGGCGCGTCTCAAATCCGCCCCTCAGCCGACAACAGCGCATAGAGGCGGTCAACCGCCGCCCAATCACCGATTTCCAGCGCATAGACATAGGCGTGGGTTCGGTGGAACGAGACGTGTTGCAGATCATCGCGCCAGTATTCGGCGGCCATCATATGCAGCGCCAGCATGGCGCGGGCATCGCCCTGTTCGTGACGGGTGCGCAGCGCCAGATCCAGCGCCGGACCCGCCGCTGCGGGATCGGCCCTTATCAGGGTTTCCAGCGCCGCGATTTCACTCAAGGAACGGTAATATCCGGCGCGTCCTCGGCCTTCATGCCGACGACGTGATAACCGCAATCGACGTGATGGGTTTCGCCGGTCACGCCGGAACTCAGGTCGCTCACCAGATAGAAACCGGCCTTGCCCACATCATCCTGCGATACGTTCCGGCGCAGGGGCGAGTTATACTCGTTCCATTTGAGAATATAGCGGAAATCGCCAATTCCCGAGGCCGCCAGCGTCTTCATCGGTCCGGCGGACAGGGCGTTGACGCGGATGTTTTTCGGGCCGAGATCCATCGCCATATAGCGGACGCTGGCCTCCAGTGCGGCCTTGGCAACGCCCATGACGTTATAATGCGGCATCACCCGTTCCGCGCCGTAATAGGTCAGTGTGACCATCGAGCCGCCATCGGTCATCAGCTTTTCGGCACGCTGCGCGATGGCTGTGAACGAATAGCACGAGATGTTCATGGTCTTGTCGAAGTTCTCCATGCTGGTATCAACATAGCGGCCTTTCAGTTCGGCCTTGTCGGAGAACGCGATGGCATGGACGATAAAGTCCAGCTTGCCCCATTTTTTTTCGATGGCTTCAAATACAGCATCGACCGAGGCCATATCGGTAACATCGCAGGGCAGCACCATATCCGGGTCCGACCCGACGCTGGCCGCCAGCGGTACGACCCGCTTTTTCAGTGCATCGCCCTGAAACGTAAAGGCCATTTCGGCACCGTGTTCGGCACAGGTGCGTGCGATTGCCCATGCGATCGAACGGTCGTTTGCGACGCCCATAACAAGGCCGCGTTTGCCGGAAAGGATAGGTTCTGGTGCGCTCATTATGCTGCCTGTGTTCGGTCCTTCGGCCACGAATGGCACGGGGGACACGCTTATACGAAAAACGGCGCGGGGTCTGCCCCCGCGCCGTTCAATCGTACACATTGCGATTACGGGGTCAACGCGCCCTGCCGCTCGCCTTATGCCTTTGTTCGAAAATCGAAATCTCTTCAGGTGGCAGGCGTGCCGCCAGGTTGGCGAGTGCGGTGGCGGCCTGTTCACTGCCGCCTGCCGCTGCGCTGCGCCACAAGCTGTAGGCTTCAGGGCGGTTCAACTTGACGCCTTCACCGCGATTGTAGAGACGGCCCATCCAGAACTGGGCAACCGGCAGTCCGGCATTCGACAGCGGAGCCAGCATATCGGCTGCGCCGCTGAAATCACCCGAGCGATAGGCGCGCTCGGCTAACATGATCCGTGCTGCCGGATCACTCGGCATCCGTGCCGATGCACTCATGCTGTCGCGCGTCTTTTCTGCGGTTTTGCCGGTATCTTTGTTCGACGCGCCCGCCTTCTCGTCGTCGGCTTTCGCGTCGTCCTGCTTGTCGGTTGCCGGCAGACGTTTGATAAAGATCGGCTTGGGTTCGTTACCCTTGGGCGCGCCCGCGACCTTTTCGCCGGGCTTGCGTGTCGGCGTGCGCACCACGTCGATCATCGGACGGTAGTCTTCCGTCTCAGCCCCGTTTTTTTCGAATTCCAGCGCCGAAGGTTCGACCCGCTTGATCGACAGGGCCTCGCGGGCCCGGTCTTTCTTGGCGCGCTTTTCGGCGTCGGCGGCCTTTTCTTCGGCCAGCCTTTTTTCCTGTGCTTCGGATTTGGAGTTTCTGGCGTTTTCGATCTCGGCTTCTTCCGCCGCATTGGTTTCGAGGGCCTCAAGCCGTGCAATCGCACGTTTCTGGCCCTTGTCGGCGGCGATGCTGTAAAGTTCGGCGGCGAATTCGCGGTCCTGTTCGACCCCGATCCCCTTTTCGTACATCAGGCCGAGGTTGTACTGCGCCAGCGGATTGCCGCGGTCGGATGCCTTGGCAAACCAGCTTGCGGCCTGCTCGCGGTCCTGTTCGACGCCTTTTCCGGTCAGCAGTTGAAACGCCACATTGACCTGCGCCTCGTCAGAGCCGCGATTGGCGGCCTGCTCGTACAGATCAAAAGCCTTCTTGTCGTCCTGCTGAACGCCGAGTCCGAGGCGGTATAACTGTGCCAGCATGTTCAGCGCGTCGACGTTGCCGCCTTCGGCCAGCGGCTCCCAAACCGAGATCGCGTCGTCGTAACGACCGTTTTCATAAGCCTCGACACCGGCTTCGAACCCGGTGTTCTGCTGTGCAAAGGCCGGAACTGCGGCCAGCGAGAGGACACCGATCAGTGCGGCTCCGGCTGTCAGTTGAAGAAGGCGCGAACGCATGATGCCACCCAATCTTTTCATCTTAAAACTCGTTAACAGGAGTATAAAGCAAGACGAGGGCCAGAAACAAATGCGGATGCTTAACAGCCGCGTACAAAAAAGGCGGGGATCGAAACCCCGCCTTTGATCTCTTTCAGTACGGTGCAAATTCGCAGCCGCATGTATATTAACGGATTAGGAAACGATCTTCCACGAACCGTCCGGCTGGCGGCATGCGGTTCCGGTTGCAGTTTCATACCGCTGGTTATCGACGAAAATCGTCTGTTTGTAGTCGCGGCAATCAACGGCCTGCGGCTGGCTGTATGTCGTCGCATAGGCAGGCTGCGGAGCCTGCTGGTACACCGTGTTATACGGCTGCTGATAGATCGGCGTCGTCGCGACCACATCACCATAGGTTCCGGTCTGCGGGTTCTGCCAGCGGACCGGCTGGTTCTGCGGAGCCGAGGTCAGCGCCTGCTGCGTGGTTTGCTGTGCAAGGGCGTTATCCTGAGCGGTCAGACTGTTGCCGATGCCCGCACCCAGCGCGCCGCCGAGGATCGTTCCGGCGATAATTGCCGCGGTGCGCCCGCGCCCCTGCCCGACCTGAGTGCCCGCAAGACCGCCTGCCGCCGCGCCGACGAGACCGCCGATTGTCGTGCCGACCTGCTGGTTACCCGCACCGCCGTTCGCACAGCCCGCAAGGCTCATCGCCAAAATTGTTGCGGCCAAAGTGGTTTTCTTCAATCCAAGCGTCATCATTTCAGTCTCTCCGTGATAATGCGACGTTACGTCGTGGTTTTTCAGTTCAACCCACGTCCTAAATACTGCGCGTTTGCGGTGCGAATAGGGCGCTAGCGAGGGGATAACGCGCAATGGCCGAAAATGTTCTTAATGACGCAAAAAATCGTGAAACGGCGCGCGACGGTCTTTTTGCGGGAACAAATCCGTTCGATATTGTAACACATTGGCTGGACGATGCGTGGAAATCCGAGCCGAATGACGCCAATGCAATCGCGCTGGCCACGGCGGATAAATCCGGCCTGCCCAACGTGCGCATGGTTCTGCTGAAGGAGATCGAGCAGGGCGGTTTTGTCTTTTATACCAATTCCGAGAGCGCCAAGGGGGGCGAGCTGGCGGCGAACGCGCAGGCCGCCTTTGTGATGCACTGGAAGTCGCTGGGCAGGCAGGTGCGCGCCCGCGGGCCGATCGAGGCGGTCTCTGCCGAACAATCCGACGCCTATTTCAACTCGCGCCACCCGCAAAGCCGCGCGGGGGCGGTTGCCTCGGAACAATCACGCCCGCTGGAGGCGCGCGAGACGCTGGTCGAGGCAACGGCAGCGGTTCGCGAGAAATACGGCGATGATCACATCCCCCGCCCCGATCACTGGCACGGCTTCCGTATCCGTCCGGTAGAGATCGAATTCTGGGCGGATGGCGAGCATCGCCTGCACGACCGTTTCCGCTGGACCCGCGACACACCGGACGCGGACTGGACAATCCGGCGCCTAAATCCCTGATGCGGGACGGCGGCGTCCGATCACGCTGGCATCATCGTGCAAACCCGCTAGTGTCGCGCTGATGGAGGCTGATCATGGCGACGAATTCTGAATCCGCGCAGCGCACGCTGTTGTTAACCGGCGCGAGTCGCGGGATCGGTCACGCGACGGTAAAGCGGTTTTCCTCCGCAGGCTGGCGCGTGCTCAGTTGTTCCCGCCATCCGTTCCCCGAGGATTGCCCGTGGGAGGCAGGGGCCGACGATCACATTCAGGTCGACCTCAGCAGCCCCGATGACACGATCCGGGCCATCGACGAAATCAAAGAACGACTCGGCGGCAACGGCCTGCATGCGCTGGTTAACAATGCGGGCATGTCACCGAAGGACGAGGACGGGGGCCGGCTGAACACCCTGTCGACCGACCTGCGGACATGGGGACGGGTTTTTCACGTCAATTTCTTTTCGTCGGTGGTGCTGGCGCGCGGTTTGTTCAACGAACTGAAGACGGTCGAGGGCGCAATCGTCAATGTCACCTCGATTGCAGGCGCGCGCGTTCATCCTTTTGCAGGTGCGGCCTATGCCACGTCAAAGGCGGCACTGGCGGCGCTGACCCGCGAGATGGCCGCTGATTTCGGCCCCCACGGCGTGCGGGTTAATGCCATCGCACCGGGCGAAATCGAAACCGCGATCCTGTCGCCCGGCACCGAGGATATCGTGAAGGACATCCCGCTGCGCCGCCTCGGCCAACCCGAAGAAGTCGCCCGCACAATTTACTATCTTTGCACAAAAGAGAGCAGCTACGTGACAGGTGTCGAAATCGAGATTAACGGCGGCCAGCATGTCTGAGCGCGAGGGTCTTGTAGGCCGCTATCTGCTTGACGCGGATGAAGCGGCGGGCATCAGCGCCGGAGCGCGGCGGCTTCAGATTGCCTCGGAACTGCTGTTTTTATTCTGCGGGTTTTACGCGGGGCTGAGCGCGCGCAGTTTCTGGATCGTCCTCGCGCTGGGCCTGATCTCGACTCTTGCCTATGCCGCACAGCACGGGCGGCTTTGGCGCGACGCTTCGCGGGTCGGATCGAAGGCGCTGGTCCTGCGCGGGGTTCTTGGCACGCTGGCCGTGCAGATCGTTCTGATCGCCTTGCTGTATCTGGCGGGCCTCGGGCTTTGGACCCTGATCAACAATTCCGGCGCAGTGATCGGGTTCGGACGGATCGAGCTGATTGCGCTCGGCATCCTTTCGGTCGTCGCGATCCTGTCCGGCGTCGCCGCAGGGTGGCTTGAGAGACGCCGCATCAAGGCGGAGATTGCCGCGCGCGATGGCGGGGGAAAATCACCCTCTGAAGCAAAATCCGAGCAGCGCGGGAAATCCGAATGACGACGCGAAACGGAAGCTGCCATTGCGGCGCGGTTCGGTTTGAGATCGACGCCCCCGACGGCCTGCAAAACCTGCGGCGCTGTAATTGCTCGCTCTGCAAACGCAAGGGTGCGATTATGGCTGCCGTCCCGCTGTCAGGTCTGCGTGTCACAAAGGGCGAGGGCGACGCCCTGCGCCTTTATTCGTGGAACACACACACGGCAAAGCATTATTTCTGTGGCACATGCGGGATATACACCCACCATCAACGGCGCTCTAACCCCGACGAGTACGGCGTGAATGTCGGCTGTATCGAGGGCGTGGACCCGCAATCGCTGGGCGAGGTCGGCCTCGGCGACGGGGCATCGATGGATCTGGTTTCCGAAAAACCGCCTCAGTAATGCGCGACCCCGCCGAAATGATAATCGGATGCGGGCGCGGTGTGTTTCATACGCCCCAGCAGGACGGCCACCACAATCGCGCCGTTTAACGTGAACAGATACAGCGGATAGGCGAGGATCACCCAATCCAGTGCGCCAACCGAAAAGACGGCGCAGGTTGCGGCGATGAATGATAAAAACCACGTCGCCAGCGTCTCGCTTGCGGGATCGCGGAAGGCCTTCAGCACCGTGACACTGCCACCCAGCAGGCTGATGCTGACGGTAATCGCAAGTGCATAAACCGCGCTTTCAGTGACATACCACAGCGCCAGACCTGCGGCGGCACACAGCAGGACAAGGCAATCTCTCCGGTCCAAAAATCCGCCGACACCAAACCGGACCGAAAGCCCGAAGACGATCACTGTGCCGGTGACCTGCACACCCGCAAACCAAAGTGATTCACCCGCGCCCTCGTAAAGCTGAGAGAAAAACGCAATCGACCCGAGCACCGACCAGATCAGCCATGACGCACGTTGCGGTGTTGTGCGACGCGCGGCGGTGTCGATGACGTAGGGAACATACGCAAAGGTACTCAGAATACCGGACAGGATGCCGAAATAGATCAGGACATCAGCCGGTTGGTCGGTGCTCTCAAACATAACGCTACTCCGGAACAAAAACCCAAGGGTCGTCGTCATCAACAGGCACAGAGTTAGACGCAGCGGATCGCGGCGGATGTAATGCCCGTCACACGTGTGCGAGGGCCGCTGAAAACTCCTGAAAAAACAAAACGGATGCCGCGCGGGCTTTCTTGACGGCAGGGAATCCATCGCGCTTTGTGAAGGGCGCGTTGTGAGGAAAACGAGGAGACCGCCTGATGAGCACCGAAGAGACGCTGAACTTTGACGACCCGATGCAGCGCCCGCGCTTTACAGGGTTGGCCAGTTTTTTCCGGCTTCCCTATCAGGAGGATTTCGCGACCAACCCGCCCCAAATCGGCGTTATGGGCATCCCCTATGATGGCGGGGTTACGAACCGCCCCGGCGCACGGCACGGCCCGCGCGAGGTCCGCAATCAGTCCTCGCTGATGCGGCGGATCAATCAGGCCACGGGGCTTTCGCCGTTCGAAACCGCCATCGCCGCCGATATCGGGGATGCGTGGATCAGCCGCCCGTATGAACTGGAGGGCGCGCATAAAGAGATTCAGGACAAGTACGAGGCGGTGCATGCGGCGGGGATCATCCCGCTGACCTGCGGCGGCGATCATTCGATCAGCCTGCCGATCCTGCGTGCCATCGCCAAGGACGGTCCCGTCGGGATGATCCATATTGATGCCCATTGCGATACGGGCGACAATTATATGGGCAGCCGCTTTCACCACGGCGCACCCTTTAAGGTGGCGGTGGACGAGGGCCTGCTCGACCCCAAACGCACGGCGCAAATCGGGATTCGCGGCACGGTCCACCACCGCGACATGTGGCAGTTCTCTTACGATAGCGGCATGCGTGTTATGCTGGTCGAAGAGATCGAGCAAAAGGGCTGGCAGGCTTGCATGGCCGAGGCGATCAAATTTGTCGGAGAAGGGCCGGTCTATGTCAGCTTTGATATCGACAGCCTCGACCCGGCTTTTGCCCCCGGAACCGGCACGCCAGAGGCGGGCGGTCTGTCGATGCGGGAGGCGCAGGGAATGGTCCGCGCACTTCAGGGTATGGACATTATCGGTGCGGATATGGTCGAAGTCTCTCCTCCCTATGATGTTGGGGGAATCACGGCCCTGAACGGTGCGACTGTGATGTTCGAACTGCTTTGTGTAATGGCCGAGAGTGTTAAGGCCCGATCTTGAAGGATCACGATATGAGCGACCAAAAAGTACCCTTGTCCAAGCAACTCAATATCCCGCCCGTCTGGCTGATCGGGACATTGCTGGTGATGTGGTTGTGGAGCGCGCTGCTTCCGATTGCCAAGTTCGGCGGCGGATGGTCAAAAACGCTGGGCGCGCTTGTTATCGTGGGGGCAATGGCGCTGGCGCTCTGGTCGGTGAAACAGTTTATGGACCGCGAGACGCCGGTTCATCCGCGCCGCAAGCCGACTGTCCTGCTGACCGACGGTATCTACGCCCGCTCGCGCAATCCGATCTATCTGGCGATGGTGCTGGTCGCATTCGGCGCGGCGCTGTGCTTCGGCACAATCGGCGCACTGATTCCGGTCGCGGCCCTGTTCTGGATTTTGCAGGACCTGTTCATCAAGGGCGAGGAACATCACATCGAAAACAACTTCGGTGATGAATGGCGCAGCTACGCCAGCAAAACCCGGCGTTGGATTTAGAAGCGGTCGCATCGCGAAAGCGGTCGGCATTAACGCGAGGGAGAGCCTGCGCCATCTGAACACGGTCTGGCGCAGGTGAACTCACCCCCCATACATTTTCTTTTTGCGCCCGCGTGTTTCTTTAGTCGCGCTGTCGCTGCCATCGTGAAACGTTCCGAACCAGCGGTCCCACGGCATTTCCTGATTGCCATAGTTGCACTCGTAATAGCGGTGGTGAAGCTGGTGATAAAATGTTCCCAGTGCCAGCCTCCGCTTATCCTTGATGAGCAAATCTTCATAGCCAGTATG